>CACZQT010000018.1 GCA_902783295.1 uncultured Lachnospiraceae bacterium | reverse complement strand
TACCTGATTGACAACGTATACCGCCTGGGCTTTCAGCTGCGGGATATTAAGTATATCGTGGTGTCTCACGCGCATCCGGACCACTATGGCGCAGTACGGGCGCTGGTCCATCTGACCGGAGCGAAAACTTTTATCGGACGGGTAGACGGCGAGGATATGCTGCATCATCCGGATGTTTTTGAGAAAATGAATAACAGATGGCCGTCACACGCCGATGAATGCTTTGAACCGGATGTGCTGCTGGAAGACGGCGATGTGGTTGAACTGGGGAATACGAAGATCCGCTGCGTGCTGACCCCGGGTCATACCATCGGCGTAATGTCCCATTTCTGGACCGCTTACGATGGTACAGAAAGCAGGAAGGTGGGCATTTACGGCGGAGCCGGTTTCGTGACGATGGCAAAGAGCAAACTGGAAGCTGCCGGGCTGCCGCTCAGCATGCAGAAGACCTTCAGTGATTCTATCGATAAGGTGTGGGCGGAAGAAGTGGATATCATGCTGGGGAACCATCCTTTCCACAACGACACCTATGAGAAGCATGAACGCCAGCTCCGGGGGGAGGAAAATCCCTTCATCGATCCGACGGAGTGGCAGCGCTATCTGACAGAGTTGAAAGAATGCTATGGGGCATTTCTGAAGATGTCAGATGAAGAGATCGAAGAAATGTACCGGGAAAGCAGCTTCCTGACATACCGGGATATCTGCTCAGACAAACTTCTGGGGAACGGAAAATAAGCTGCTTTCGATAAGCGGAAAATAAGCTGCTTCAAGGACAGATTTTAGGAGAGAATCGTATCAGATGCCGGAAATGAATGAATACGGGGAACCTGTGAGAAGAGAGGTGTGTGACCAGGATGAATGTGCAAGCTGAGCGCGTAACAGTAATGACGGACTGCGGTCCGGTCTGCGGGAAAAAACAGGCGGGGAAAACGGTATTTCTGGGAATTCCTTACGGGAAGGCAGAGCGGTTCAAGGCACCGGAACCGGTAAAGTGGACGGAAACGCGGGACTGTACCGCATTCGGTCCCATTGCACCTCAGCCCAATTACCGGGGAAGAAAACCGGAGAATTTTGTCTTTGCCATGAAAGGCTCTGAGGACTGCCTGAACCTGAACGTATGGACCACGAGCACGGATCCGGCTGCGAAACTGCCGGTGGTTTTTGCGGTTCACGGCGGAGCGTTCCAGGTGGGATGCAATTCCGAGCCCCTGTTCAACGGAGACGTGTTCATGGGTGAGGAACAGATGGTGTACGTCTCGGTGAATTACCGGGTCGGAGTCATGGGATTTCTGGAGCTCGGCGAGGTATATGGAGAAGAGTACCTCGGCTCCGGAAACAGTGGCTTTAAGGATCTGCTTCTGGGACTGCAGTGGGTATACCGCAACGCCGCTGCCTTCGGCGGGGATCCGGAGAGGATTATTCTGACAGGCCTGTCTGCCGGGGCGAAAGCCCTGGGAGCCCTTATGACCCTTCCTGAAGTACAGGCGATCAGTCACAGGGTATTCCTGGAAAGCGGTGCCATGCAGGGTTTCCGGACAGTGGAAACAGCCGGAAAGGTTGCGGAAAGATTCCGGGCCATGCTGCCGGACGGACTGGATCTGCGGACGGCACCGGCGGACCTCCTGGTGGAGAAGCAGGCGGAATTCTGCTCCTGCGACGGGAATACCTGCTTTTTCGGACCGGTGCTGACAGCTCCGTTCTCCGAAGACTGGATGGAACGCTGGGAGCAGGGGGAACGCTTCCGCGGAAAAGCACTGATCGGCTGCGGAAGGCACGAACTGGAACATCAGGTGATGAGGCCGTATTTCCCGGAGAAAGCGGAAGAGATCGCTCAGGATATGTTCGGCAAAAATGCAGACATTGCCTGCCGCAAGGCGGAAGAAGGCATGCGCAGCGGAAAAACACTGCAGGAAGCATGGGAACCGGTTTTCTCCGATTTCATGTACCGCTTCTACAGCTTCGCCCTGGCGAAAAAGCTGGAGTCGGAGGGAAATGACGTCTGGTGCTATTCCTTCGAATACAAACCCGGCTGCCACGGCATGGGCTTTGCTTATCTGATGAAACTCCTGGACTATCCTTTCCCGATCCAGGATGAGGAAAAACAGAAGGAAGCAGAACGGGTATCCGAGGCCATGCGGGAAAAAATCCTGACTTTTGTGAGAGAAGACGGATTCACAGAAGATGTATGGCCCCGCTATGCCGGAGGAAATGTGATGCTGTTTGACCGGGAAAACCGGGTTGAATATCTGCCGGACTATACACTGGACGGATTCCCGCCGATGGTGTATCATCTGTAATAGTCACGTTGACAAGGAGACAGAGAACCGTCTCCTTGTCTCTTATGCGGGCAGTATAAGGGGAATATTCTCCGAATGGAGGAGGAAGAAAAATGGATACGATTCGGCTTTTGCTGCAGCAGAACGGAATTATGTTTGCGTACCTGGTCATCGGCTATCTGCTGTACCGGGGGAAGATACTGACGATGAAAGGCAGCGGCGAACTGGGGAAAATGCTGCTGTATCTCGTTATGCCCTTCGCCATCGTCCGCTCCTATATCCAGGATTTCTCCATGGAAATGCTCCGGGGATTCTTTCTGTCCTTTACCGCAGCGGCACTGGCCCTGATCCTTTCGATTGCCGTCAGTGAGCTTCTGCTGCGGAAGAGCGATGCCGTACACCGTTTCGGGGCTGCTTTTTCCAATGCGGGATTCATCGGGATCCCTCTGGTCCAGATGGTTCTGGGAGCGGAAGCGGTATTCTACGTGGCTTCCTTTGTGGCCATCCTGAACTTCCTGCAGTGGACCTATGGTGTACTGATTATGACCGGGGACCGGAAAACCATCAGCCTCGCGAAGCTGAAAACCAATCCGATTCTGATCTCTTTTGTGGTGGGTATGTGCCTGTTCCTTCTGCCGGTTCATCTGCCGCAGCCTGTCATGGGCATGGTGGGGACCATCGCTTCCATGAACGGGCCGCTGGCCATGATTGTCCTGGGAACATATCTGGCACAGGTCCCGCTGAAAGACCTTCTGCGGAGCCGGGATGCCTATCTCTGCTCCCTGGTCCGCCTGCTGGTCATTCCGGCGCTGACAGTGGTACTGCTGAAGCTGTATCCGGGAATGATTCCGGAAATCCGCATGGCGATTCTGCTGGCAGCAGCCGCTCCGGTAGGATCCAATGTAGCCATCTTCGCCCAGCTCTACGATGCGGACTACCGCAGCGCTGTCTGCGACGTCTGCCTGAGCACCCTGGCCAGCATCGTTACCATGCCCCTCATCATGGGGCTGACCACGGTTCTCTGGTAAGAGTGCATTCTTTTTATACGTATCATGTCCCCTTGCAAAAGCCGGGCAGGAAAGGTATACTGAAAAATACGAAGGAAATATCAGAGACAGAGGTTTTTTCCTCTGTCTCTTCAGTATTTTCTGAATTCCAATTTTTCTGAGCCGGAGATTCAGCTTATGAACATGGGAACTCTGATTTACAACCTTTTCATGATCTTCCTGATGATTTTCGTGGGCATTTTCGCAGGAAAAACCAGGATGGTCAACAGCCGTGCGCAGGGGGATTTTACCGCTTTTCTGATGAATATCGCAGTGCCCTGCCTGGTTTTCTCTTCCATGATCCGGGAATATGATTCGAGAATGATCCGGGATACGGTGATCATCTTCATTCTGGGTCTGGTGTTTTTCGGAGGCGCCTTGCTGCTGAACCAGTGGACGGTGGCCTGGTTTAAAGTGTCGCCGGGCCGGCGCAACGTGTGGACGGTTTCGGTTTCCCTGAGCAATACCGGCTTTGTGGGCTTTCCGCTTGTCAGCGCTGTGTTCGGAGAAGAAGGCCTGTTCCTGGCAGCCATGATGAACCTGGCCTACAACTGTGTGTGCTGGAGCTACGGCGCCAAGGTGATGACTAAGGGGACGGATGAAGCAGCCGCCACAGACTGGAAGAAGATCCTGCTGTCCAACATAAACCTGGCGGTTTTCCTGGGCTTCCCCTGCTTCCTGCTGGGGCTGGTTCCGCCGGCGCCGGTTATGACGGTCGTCCGGAATTTCGGAAATATCACCACACCGCTGTCCATGTTTCTGATCGGCCTGAACCTTTCACAGGGAAACCTGCTGGAGATTTTTACCGACAAGGATGTCTATACCATTACGGCCATGCGCCTTCTGGGAATGCCGCTTCTGGCCCTGCTGATTCTGCGCCTGCTCCCGCTGCCGGCAGACAGTATCCTGAAAGGAGTGGCGCTGATCATTACATCGATGCCCTGCCCTTCCGCCGGTATGATGCTGGCGCAGCGGTACGGCCAGGATGCGGAGCTGGCTTCGCGGGCCATTTTCCTCTCCAGCCTCTGCTGTATTGTGACCATACCTCTGATAATGCTGCTGCTGTAGGGAAATTCTTGGGAGAAAAACAATGAAATCCTGGAAAAAGATATATGCAGCTGTCTGCCTGCTTGTGCTTTCCTTCCTGCTTTGTGCAGAACCGGCACAGGCCGCGCTGACCAGCGGCAAAACATCCACAGCCATCACCCGGTATGCCGCTTTCATCCGGAAGCAGTCCGGGGGAGCGCGCTCCTATACGAAAGCGCCGGGGTATACCGGCGGGGACCTTTCCGCTTACCGGAAGATCCTGAAAAAATATATCTCGGACGGAAAACCTGCCAGCCGGGCATACGGCAGCGGCAGGCTGTTCTCTACGGCTAAAGAGGCCCTGATTTACATGTGGAGCCTGAATTATAAAAACAACCCCTATGTGGATTACGAAGTTTATGTCAACCGGAAAAAGGGGGAAGGCTGGTACGGATATGTCCTCGACAATCAGGAAAATGCTCTGAAATATAAATCCGACAAGAGCGGGAAAGGCGGAACCGCCGCTAAAAAGTTCAAGGCGGATTTCCGGAAGCAGCTTTCTGCCTACCAGAAGAAAAAAGGAAAGCTGACCCAGGCCGGGAAAGTGGCGGCTGCCGCGAATTATGTGGCGCAGAAACTGAGTTACGGGTACGGCGGACTGGTGTATAAAGACGAGATATATTGGGCAGGCGGCGACCTTTATACCGCCTGGGTGACCGGGTACGGAAGCTGCGTGGACTATTCCTGCCTTCTTCACCTGATCCTGAAAGACAACGGAATCGAGTCCCATCTCGTAATGGGACGGGTACGTGAAATGGATGACAGCGAATGGGCCTATCATCAGTGGAATCTTGTGAAGATCGGGAAAAAGTATTATTACATCGATGCCACCTGGAGCGACTGCGGCGCAAATACCGGTTTCCGGGATTCGGACCATTATTTTGCCGCCGGGCCGGACAGCCTGTATTACGACTGGGAGATTTATATTATTATCTGACAGAGGGAAAGGCAGGGACCGGTCCCTGCCTCCCTGTCTCCTCTGGAAATTCCACGGTAATTGTGCTATGATGCCTGAAGATGGAGCAGGGAAGATGCCTGCTCCCGGAAAGGAGAGGTGAATCTGCATGAGAAAGAACATGAAACTGTTTCTGGCAGCCGGACTGGCTCTGGTATGCGGCCTGCTGTTCTCCGGAATGGCCAAGGCGGAACCGAAGGCGTATGAAATGATCCTCCCGGAAGCGGACGTGCGGGTCTACACGGCGGAAGAACTGGAAGGGATGACGGCTCAGGTAGCCTGCTATGCCCGGAATGAAATCTATGCCCGTCATGGACGGAAATTCCGCTCTGCGGAGCTGATGGAATGGTTTACGGAGCAGTCCTGGTATAACGGCAGCATCGAACCGGATGATTTTTCCGACAACATGCTGAACGCGTATGAATCCAGCAATGTAGATCTTCTTCTGAAGATTGAAAAAGAAAAAACGGAGGACGGCAGCGGGTATCACCTGAATGAACCCGATTATTCCTTCGAAGAGGTGCAGCAGTATCTTTACGCAAATACGGATGCCGACGGCTTTAATATTCTGGAAGGCCTGGAGGTCTATGCGACGTCTGCCACAGTTTTTATGGATGGCAACCATTTCTATATGATGATCCCCAACAACCTGAACTGGGGATACGAGCAGCTGGATGCCAGGACCTTTGAGATTTATCACAAAACGGCCCGGGAAACCGGCTTCGGCGGCAAGGTCGTCAGCATTATCGCGATGGATCTGGATGATGAGACATACCAGGAATTCCCGCACTGGCAGATTTGCGGGGAGTCTTCGGACAAACGGTATGTAGCTGTTCTCCCGACGGATGTCCAGTTCAATGGCAATGATTCCACACAGACAGAGGAATACAATAAGCTCCTGGAGTGGGCGTATACCCTGAATGTAGACGGTGAAGAAGGAAGC
>CACZQT010000017.1 GCA_902783295.1 uncultured Lachnospiraceae bacterium | reverse complement strand
TTGGACTGGCCGCCCAGCATGATGAAGTTGACGGTATACAGCCCGGTCATGGTCAGTATGCCGGAAAGGATGGCATTGATGCCGAACTTTGTCTGCAGCACGCCGGTAATCAATCCGGCGGCAGCTCCGATCAGCAGCCCGCAGACAAGGGCCAGGTACGGGTGTCCCGCGATGGCAACCACGGCACAGGCACACATACCGGCCACAAAACTGCCGTCAATGGTCAGATCCGGCGTATTTAAAATCCGAAAAGCAACAAACACGCCCAGCGCCATAGGCGCATAGATCATGCCCTGACTGAGGGCTGAAATCAACAGGCTGATAGTATTCATGTTTCTGGCTCCTGAACTTCTTCCGGATTATTCACCAAAGTGGCTGGTTCCGTCCGCTTCTACAAGTACATTATAGGAAGAAAGGATTTCATCGGAGATTTCCATCCCGATACGATCCGCCGCCTGCAGGTTCACAAAACGGGCATAATCGGCCAGCGTTTCATAGGGGATGTCCTCCGGTTCCTCGCCGTTTGCCAGACGCACCACAATATCCGCCACCTGTTTTCCAAGCTGTACATAATCGACCCCGATGGTGGCGAAGCCGCCGTCCGCGACCATGGAATCCGCGCCGCAGTATACGGGAATGCCGAATTCATAGGCCACGTCGATGTAAGTGGACATGGCAGAGGCGATGGAGTTGTCATTGCCCGTGTAGAGAGCATCCACGTCTTTGGAAATCAGCGTCTCGACGGCTGTCTGAAGCTCGGAAAGGTTTGCGATGGAAACCTCTTCGTAGGCAATCTTGTTTTCATCGCAGAAGGCTTTTGCCGAGTTGATGGTGGAAACGGAATTCGTTTCCGAAGAGGTGTAAAGGAAGCCGATCTTCTGGTAGTCCGGCTGGAAATCCGAAATCAGATTCACGATTTCCGCAGCCGGGATGTTGTTGGATACCCCGGTGATAAAGCCGCAGTCATCCCCGGTAAGGCCGGCAGCTACAGGATCGGATACCGCCGCGAAAACCACCGGGATGCCGGTTTCGTCATAAACCATTTTCGCACTCTGGGCGGTGCTGGTCGCAATAGGAACAAGAATGTCCACGCCGTCCATCTTTACATTTTCAAGAATCGTGGAAAGGGCTGCCGAATCGCCTTCCGCATTGCGGGTCACGATTTCAAACTCCACATCGCTGGCTTCCAGTTCCGCGACAATCGTATCCCTGATCTGGTTCAGAGAAGTATGTGTCAGCGGCTGTACAATAGCCACACGGAGGGGAGCCGCCACAGCAGTGACAGCGCTGCCGGCCAGAAGGGCGGCGCCAAGAAGCAGTGCAGAGAGTGTTCTCATTTTCCGGTTGTTCAACATTTTGGTTTCCTCCTCTTTCATATATGTTACTGTTCAGTACCATACAACCGCAGACAAAAGCGCTGAAAGCGCGTATGACATGCGAAACATGGCATGTCTGCGGGTTGTGGCTCTGAACAGTTACTATGATCTTTATTTACAGCCCTTCGGTGATCTGGTCCGCCATCTCTGTATATTTACGCAGTACAGCAGCTGAACGCGCCAGGTCTTCCTTTTCGGTATCCGTCAGGCGAAGCTCCACAATCCGTTCGATTCCGTTCCTCCCGACCACACAGGGCACGCCGCAGTGGATCCCGAAAATGCCATATTCCCCTTCCAGGTGCACGGAGAGGGGCAGCACCGCCTTCGCATCTGTGAGAATCACCCGTATCAGATAGGCCGCCGCCTGTCCGATGCCGAACTCGGTGGAACCTTTTCCTTCAATAATATCCATCCCGATAGAATGCGTGCGGCTGAGTGCCTCTTCCGCGTCAAAGCCGGGCGTATCCATAGCCCGCCGCCCCGCAATGCTCAGTGCCGAATAGGGAATCATGGACGAATCCCCATGCTCACCCAGGACGTAAGCTTCAATCGCCTCCCTGGGCACCCACGTCTGTTCGTTCAGAACACGCAGCAGCCTGGCCGTATCCAGCAGGGTACCGGTTCCGAAAGCACGTGTGCGGTCCATGCCCAGCTCCCTGCGCAGGCAGTCCGCGATAATATCACAGGGATTGGTGATGCTCACTACCAGGCCTCCGACGCCTACTGTGCGAAGATCCCTGCCCAGCTCCCGGATCATACGGACCGAATCCCCCAGCAGATCCAGGCGGGTCTGTCCCGGTTCCCTCGGTTTTCCGATTGCCACCACAGTGATATCCGCATCCGCGCATTCATCATAGCCGCCTGCGCGGACCCTGGCCGCCGCCGGCATCAGGCTCAGCGAATCCGCAACATCCATCGCCTGCGCCACAGCCTTTTCGGGCAGCTTGTCCACCAGTACAATTTCATCGCAAAGATTTTCAGCCGCCACGGAACGCGCCACATGCGAGCCTACGTGGCCTGCCCCGATAATCACTACCTTGCTCATATCCGTCCTCCATTCCAGAAACCCGCCGGCGTTCCCTCCCCGGCACACACGGCAATGCATCTTCCTCACGTGCGTGCCCTGTTTGGAATAAAAAAACGACCCGGTCCCGCAAACTTCACTTTGCTGGGACAGGATCGGTCTCCTGCGGTACCACCCGGCTTGGCGTCCGTAAACGCCCACTCTGCGCACAAACATGCGTGCTGTTTTTAACGAAGTGCCCCTCCGTCTCGCATACTTGCCTTCCGCACAGCCACCTGCGCAAACTGCTTTCTGTTCGCCCTCGAAAGCCCATTCAGTACAGTGTCTCTGCCGCATTTCCACCATCAGCGGCTCTCTGTCAGAGGGGGTCCCGCACCTACTTACACTTTCTCAAAGGTTTGACGGAATTATAGCAAATTCACCCTTCGCTGTCAATCACTCCATTTATAAATAACAGAACATCATGAGTTATTATTCACAGAGAGACAAGGGACGGCCTTTTGTCTCCACCGGCAAAACAAAAGCCGTGGAAAACAAGAGCCAGTCCTTTGTCTCCCTCTGCAGAACAAAGACCGGGGCTGTCCGGCCTGGCTGCCGGTCACCGTATTATTCGAGCGCTTTGGCCAGAGCCCTGCTGACCGCGTCTTTATAGCCGTTCAGGCTGACAGTGGCGCCGGTGACACTGTCAATGTCCAGTCCGTTCTTTGCGATCGTCTGCTCCACATACTGCGGAATAGCTGCGGCGCCGATTCCCTCGGTCTCGTTATGATCGACATCGATATTTACAATCCTGCCGTCTTTAATGGTGACTTTGACGTTGATTCTGTCTACCATACCGATGCCGGAGCCTTCATATTCGCCGTCTTTGCAGGTCCTTCCGGTCTCCCCGGCAGCGGCATAGGGGTGGAAATCCAGCGTCCGCCGATGTCAATACGGCCATGACGCGTGGCACCGGATTCATCCATGAAACGGTCACCGCCAAGGCCTACATAAATGCCGGTCCTCGCATTGGGACCGCTGAACAGGCTGACCGTATCCAGCTGTGGACGCTTATGCGTCCAGGTGAAACCGGCAGAGTTGGACATATGCCACAGATCCGCGCCGGCGCCCAGAGCCATCTTAATCCCGTCGCCGTCGTTGTAGAGTCCGCCCTGCTGATGTACATAAGGCATCTGCAGGAAGCTGCAGACCATTTCCTGATTGTGTTCGAAGCCGCCGCAGGCCAGTACGACACCGCCGTTTACCTTGACTTTGACATTCGTGCCTTCCTTGTTGATGATCACGCCGATAACAGCTCCCTCTGCATCCGTGATCAGCTTCTTTCCGGGAGACGAAAACCACACATCGATGGGGCGGGCCTGTACGGCAGCCTGGCACAGGTTATAGTAACCGCGGTCAAAACGGGAGCCGGTAGCCGTCAGGCACAGGCAGTGTCTGCTGGAAGGGATCTCGGGGAACTCATCCCAGCAGTAATACCAGTAATTGGTTTTGCCGATCCTGTAAGGGTCGGTCAGATTGCCTTCGCTTCCGTCAGCCAGCTTCCAGGATTTGTTGTTGGCTTCCATGCCGGCAGACGGATGTTCTTCGGGAGAAATGATGGCAGGATCACCGCCCATAGGGCCTGTCATCCAGCTGTAGTTTTCGGCGCAGCCTTCGCAGTAAGCGCGTACCGCTTCGGGATCCCAGTTCCGGAATTTGCCCATCAGCGTGGTCAGGTAATCATACAGCCCGTCCGGATCGTCCGTAGCCATAACGAACTGACCGGAAACAGCCGTGTTTCCGCCTTCCTCGCCTTCCGGCGCTTTCTCGGCCAGCAGGACCCTCGCCCCCTGCTCATCAGCAGCTACGGCAGCATTGGCACCGGCGCCGCCATATCCAAGGACGACAACGTCATATTCCTCATCCCAGTCAGCTTCGGGAGCTTCTGCTGCTTTCACCAGCATGGAAGCGCCCGGCAGATTTGCCAGTGCAGCGGCACCTAAACCTGCCGCTGTACCTTTCAGAAAATCTCTTCTGGTGACTTTTTTCATAAAAATCATTTCTCCCTTCTGATATGTCCCGGGCAAAATAGTCCATTTCAAAGACTAATCCCACACAGCACAGAAGTCAATTCCGATTCCAAAGATTTTTATAAAGTCAATAATACGAAAAAAATGTGTTAGTCCATTCTTTCGCGAGGTTAAGATACGTTCCCTTATTTCGCCTTGCAAATGACTACTAAAAAACTTTATTGTAAAATATAGTTGACAAGATTGCAAATGTAATATATACTGGGCATCAGAACGGAGGTGGTCGGAATGAGAAACCTGAAAATGAAGTTCCGGCGGATAGAGCTGAACATCTCGCAGACGGAACTGGCAAAAAAAGCCGGAGTGACCCGTCAGACTATCGGCCTGATCGAAGCCGGTGAATTCAATCCATCGATAAAGCTGTGCAATAAAATCTGCCGGGCACTTGGTGTGACACTGAATGATATTTTCTGGGAGGAAGAAGAAAATGAAGAAGAGGAAGAATAATCTGGATGAGATGCAGGAACAGGAACTTTTGAAGATTGAGCACAATGGATGCTGGCTGGCCTTCTGGGGCCTTCTGGCAGCGATCCTCGTTCAGTCCTTCCTGTTCGGGAAGATAGATTTCAGGACTATGGCAGGAGAATGGGTTGTTTTTATGGTACTGTCTCTGTACCTGGCTGTTGCCTGTGTCAGGAAAGGCATATGGGACCGCAGCCTGAAGATGAACAGCAGGACCAACTTTATTGCTGCCTTAATCGCCGGCGCAGTTATGGGGCTTTTTAATGCAGTCATGATATTCAGAAACTATCACAAGCCGGTGGGAACCATGCTGGCTGCGGTGATTATAGCCGTCATTACTTTTGTCATCTGCTTTATAGTCCTTACCATTATGATGAAGGCCACCATCCGGAGAAAAGCCGCGATGGAAAAAGAGCCCTCAGATGCGGATGAAGTATAAAAAACAGAACCATCTGCTGAATCCGGCTTCTGCCAGAACAGACGCGAAAGAGAGAATCAAATAAGGAAAAACAGTCAAAAAAGGCGGACGAAAATTCTCGTCCGCCCTTTTGACTGTTTTACCTGTTTCCGGCTGTGTACTCCCGAATGCTCATAAACGGAAGCGTTATTCGTAAATCGGTTCGCCGTCAATCAGCACTTTGCCGTCTTCGTCGCGGGTGTACTTGGAGAATTCCTCCCATACCTTCCAGCAGTTGTCTGCCTTCATGCTGTGGCCGCGTTTGTGAACAACAGCGCATTCATACACGGTCTTGCCGGCTTCATTCTTCCAGCGGTAAATGGTATAGGTAGCCACCTCATCGATGACATCCGCATCTTTTACAAGTCCGTTGTTGCTGCCGGTCTCCCATTCCACGCCCCTTGCGCGCAGAATCTTCGCCAGGTTGGTAGGATTGCCTTCTTCGTCCGCTTCTTCCAGACCGAATTTGTTGTTGCCGTTATCGAATTCCCCTACCAGCGAGAACATGCCAGGATAGGTCTTCGCGTCAACGCCTTCGGGAACCTCAAAGATAGCTCCGTTTGTCGTTGTGCCTGCTGCCGCGAACAGGGTCGGATCTGTGCCGACCATTCCGGCTACGCCGCGGCCGCCAAGGCTCTGGCCATGTGCATACAGCCTGCTGTGGTCCAGTTTATAGCCCTTTTCTTCCAGCTGGGCAATGATCGCGCGGAACGTCTCATGATCGCCGGCTCCGGGCCAGCCGATGCCGGGCGTGCGGCCGGTAGCCAGAGGTTTTTCCGGATCCGAGCTGACGGTACCGTTTACAGACGCCACAATGAATCCATTTTTATCCGCGATCTGCCACCAGTCACTGGCATCGAATTCCATATAGTGGCCGGAGCCGCTGCCGTGAAGGGTGAACACCAGAGCCGCCGGTTCGTCTGTATTCACAGATTCCGGAACATACAGGAGATAGTCTCTGCGGATGTCGTTAATGATTACGAAATCTTCGACAGCGCCGATCTCGTCGTAATCCGGGCGGGTGAACAGAGAGTTGCTGCCCAGGCTGGTGCCGCCGTAGCGGATGTAATTCTTCAGGAATCCGTAGATGTTCTCAGGAGTCGCATTGGCTTCATCACTGGTAATGGCGATCTTGGTCACGTTCTCAATGGGAGTCAGATAGTTGTACTCTTCTCCCTGGCAGTAAACCTGCCCGTCAAAGAATTCCTCGCCGGCTTCCTGAATGTCGCCGGGTACCTTCCAGTAGTCGATAACAGCCTGTTCCGCCTCGGAAATGCCGTCTGTATCCACGAACCAGATGGGCATCGGCAGTTCATTATAAGCATAGCTCTCTTCCGAGTCTTCCCGGCTGGGATTGCACATATAATGATGGTTCGCCATATCGGCCATGTACTCAGGGGCAATGCCTTCGCTGGCATCGATGAAAGCACAGGCACCGTAATTTGCCGCATTGGCCATGGTATACTGCTGCAGGATGCTGCCGCCCACGCCGTAGCCTACCAGATAGGCAAAAGTGGATATACCGTTGTTCTGCGACAGTGCAGTCGTTACATAATCCAGATCGTCTTCAGCACCCCAGCCGGCTTCGCCGGGTTCCAGCACGCGGATCATGATCTCTTCCTTGTCGGCCAGATCCTTCCAGCCGCTCTCCACCAGGAATTCGTCCACAGCCATTCCATCCGGAACGTTCATGACAATCTGGTAGGTCTTCATACGATAGTTTTCCGGAATATACAGCTTATAGGTTCTGGCGCCTTCCTGCACCTCACCGTTTTCATCTGTAACGGTTCCGTTAAAATATCCCGTGTAAGGGATGATCAGCGGGGAAAATTCCTCGCTGTTCACTACAGGTACAACCGTCTCTGCCCCCAGTTCACGGGGCTCACCCAAAGGGCCAGCTTCTGCAGCAAAAACAGGCATTGCCAGAACCATGGCTGCAAGAAAAGACAGCACAAGTGCATATTTTCTTCTCATAATTCGTCCTCCTCATCTTCATGTCTGCCGGCCGCTTCCTCCCGGGCTTCCTTCCGGACCATCTTCCGGATGCGGAAAAGATTATGCCGGGATGCGGCATTCCCTCGCGGTCATTCCGTGTGCAGATTCCCTCTGCTTTTTGCAGAGATACGTACTTGTTTTCAGGCGGCCACCTTCAGATAGATGAATTATAACTGATTTTTCATGCAAATAGAATGAACAAATTGAGTCTTGCCGGTTTTCGGCATTCTCTTTTTACTACCATTTATATCAATTGTTCAAATGTGGATCATCTGACAAAAAACAGGAAGAATGTACTATTTCTGCAGTCTGTTCTTCCGCTGGTTTCGCCGGTTAAAGCCCCTGATCAACCGTCCACAGCTTCAGCGGATGGTGGATTCACTTTTTTGTTTCTCTTCACTCTTCGGGAATTTGTTTATAATTATTCATTTTTGTTTATTGAACCACTGTTTCCG
>CACZQT010000016.1 GCA_902783295.1 uncultured Lachnospiraceae bacterium | reverse complement strand
GCCTTCGCACTTTGTGGAGATGCACGCGATTCCCATGGACATGCATTCCAGCAGCGCATTGGACAGCCCCTCAAAATCACTGGAAAGCACGAACATCTCGGCATCGCGGATCTTTTCATGTATATCGGGAATTACTCTTTTCAATAACACGTAATACCGCATTGGCTGTTCTTATCATCGATAACCAGGAAGATCCCGCTTTTCATGTAGCATCCCCGCGCGTTCTATGCTTATCAGCTCTTTTCAGCCAGGTATCTGTTCAGATGTGTCCTCGCGGTTTCCAACTGTTCCCTGAACGCCTCATTCGCCGCTTCGTCAAGCTGGATGTCGATCGCCTTGTTGATATAGTCGTTCTGACGTATGATTTCGAATGATCTGCGGAAGTTCAGGCCGAAAACAAGCGCCAGATACAGGGCGACTCTGTCGGCTTTTGTCCGCACATCCTGCTTCCTGATTCCTTTGTGATCCAGCAGGGCATGATACACGGGATCACTCAGCACACTTCCGCCTGAGCTTTTGGTCAGCCTTCTGGATGCATACAGAAATAAAATATCGATCTTGTCCGCATCCCTTGTCAGATTGGCAAAATAACGGTCCCGTTCGCACAAGCCGGCAGGCACCTCGTATTTATTATGATACCGCACTGCGTTCAGGATCAAAGGATGGTCGCTTTCTGAAAACTGGCCGATGAGATTGTCCTCTGCCAGTATTTCCGCCCCCAGGTCTCCGTGATCAGCAGATTTTGCATCGTCATATGTATTATACCGCTTCCACTGCTCAAAACGGCCTATATCATGCAGAAGTCCGCAGATACCCGCCAGTTTTGTATCTTGCTGGTTTGCCCCTGTCTTTTCCGCCAAATCGGCACACAGTGCTTTTACCCTCAGGGTATGGTCTGTTTTGAGTTGGATATTCTCCCCGTACCGCTTGTACGGGTTCGAATAATTGATGAATGCCCTTTCTGCCGACAACATATCAGTGAAACAACGGTCCTTTCTGCCGTATGCTCTCTACGCTTCTCTCTTGTCACAGCTTTTCTGTTTGGAACGCCGGACTTTGATATACCATGCAACTGCAAACGGGAAAAGCACAAATCCCGCAAGGATGACCGAAAGCTTTTTGTCGGTAATTCCATGAGTGAAATCTTTTGAGCACAGATATCTGTGCACTTCCCTTCGCGTTTCAGGACTATCGCAGTATGTATAATAACGAATACCACAGTTTACCAGAGAAGTTTTTGCAGCATCTGCGATCTCGGGAATATGCTGTTTTAAAAATTCATACCGTTTCCGGTACTGGATAAACCGCCACTTATAGATTGAATTGTCTTCAGCCGACTTCTTCGTAATTGAGTCGGTTCTCTGTCTGTAATAATACAGTGGTTTATCCAGTACCGCAATCTTCCTCGCACGGAATACCGGATAAAAAGTCGTACCGACATCCTCCCACTTTTCTCCTTCCGGAAAAAACACGTCCCTGTAAAGACTGCTTCTGCAGAATTTGTTCCACGCATAAGGCGGTATTGTCGGATATGCAAGTAATCTTAGAATGACCCGCGAATCATAAATGCCTGCAGAAACCGGTGACTGCTCATGAAAACTCACACCCATGCCTTCATAGTAAGCGTCAAAAATAACCATGTCGACATCCGGTCCTTTTATTGCGGAAACGGCCTCCTCCAGCAAGGTTGGGGCAAACCAGTCATCGCTGTCAAGGAACTGGACAAACTCGCCTGACATATTTTTCAATCCGACATTCCTGGCAGCGGAAAGCCCTCCGTTTTCTGTATGAAAAACGCGTATTCTGGCATCGCGGGATGCCCAGTCGTCCAGTTTTTTTCCAGAGTCGTCTGAACTGCCGTCATCTATGGCAATCAGTTCCCAGTCTGCATATGTTTGAGATATCACACTGTCCACGGCTCTGTCCAGGTAGTCCGCCATGTTGTAAACCGGCATGATAATGGAAACCATATATGCACCTCTAAAGAAAAAGTCCCTCTGGAACGTTACGTCCCTGTTCACCGATTAATCTCGCCTCATATCTATAGGAGAGTTATCGTCTGAAACTTTGTGTGCCGGTGCGCCGACGTGAATCGTTCCCATTCACTCCATTTCTTTCACACCAACGGCATTCGCTCATATCGCGGCTTTGAATCGTGCCCCTTGGAAACCATCCCCGAGACAGTCACTCTCCGTTTCTGGTAATATTACTTTTCAAAACTGCATAATCTTGTTCTG
>CACZQT010000015.1 GCA_902783295.1 uncultured Lachnospiraceae bacterium | reverse complement strand
GGGATCTCAAACCTGGCTTCCGCGTCCCACGCTGCAAACGAAGGGCGAAGCCTGTAACCGCTGTCCGGAATCATTCCCAGTCCCCGCCAGACCGAATCGGAAGGTTCCAGGTATTTGTCCATCAGTTCCAGGGCCATCCGGTTTCCCTCTGGACGGACAACTGCCGTGTAAGCATTTTCCAGCCTGGCATCTCCGTCCCGGACCTGCAGCATCAGCTGCCGGATGGAACGCATGATCTCCACGGGTTCAAACCCGCTGATGACGGCCGGAATCCCCAGTTCTTCCGGAATAAACCGAAATCCCGCTTCCCCTACAATAGCCGCCACGTGGCCGGGACACAGAAATCCCTGGATGTTGAAATCCGGATCCGCCGCCAGTGCTCTGATGGCGGGTTCCGTTCTTTTCAGCATGGAAAATACCGAGAAATTGCTTATGTTCTCCCTGGCTGCCGCCTCCACCGCTGAAACCGTTCCCGGCGCGGAAGTTTCAAAGCCTACACCCAGAAAAACAATTTCTTTCCCGGGAGCGGCCTTTGCCGCTTCCAGTGCATCCATCGGGGAATACACCACCCGTACCTGTGCGCCAAGAGCACTTCGCTTCCGCAGATTATCCCCTTTCGTTGAACCGGGTACCCGCATCATATCGCCGTAGGTCGCGATGATAACATCCGGTCTTTCCGACAGGGCAAGTGCGGCATCAATAACCTCCGGAGGCGTAACACAGACCGGGCATCCCGGGCCGGAAACCAGCCGGATATGCGGCGGAAGAAGGCTGCGGATCCCGGCTTTCGCGATGGACATGGTGTGGGTTCCGCAAATTTCCATGAGGTGAGTGACTTTCCGGTCTGTCATGACGAATCCCCTTTCCTTCCTGTTCGTCCTTACAGACCGGCAATTGCCTGCTGAAGCTCACGGAACGCGGCCAGGTCCTCTTCTGCCTGTTCCTCTGTGAGCCGCTCAATGGCAAATCCGGCATGGATCATCACATATTCCCCCGGTTTCGGGTCTTTCAGGAAATTAACCCTGGCTGTCCGGCGAATGCCGTCTCTCTCTACCAGAGCTGTATCCCCTTTCAACTCCACAATCTTCATCGGTACTGCAAGACACATACCCTGCAAGACTCCCTTCCGTTACTCCAGTCGGCGGTTTTCTGTCCGTATTACCGGTTCTCCGGAACAAAGTCCGCGAGCGGACGTCAGTTCCCCCAGCTTTTCCCTGAAGCTGTCCGGTGATTCCTACAGGCATAATCGTCTATGTCTTTAGACAACATAATCCCGTCAAACCTAATATCTGAATCATTATAACACGAATATTCATGTTTGGGAAAGAGAATTTTAATTTTTTTCCATTTTTTACAAGAACATTCCTGTTTGTCTACAAAAAAAGAGTGCATTTGCACACTCTCCGGAGAAATTTCCTGTATGATAAAAAACAGAGGGCTGCTTTCGCAGCCCTCTCGTCTGTTTCATTGTATTCCGGCCATCAATGCTCTGCCTGAACCGGCAGGCTGAAGGAGGTCGTTCCGGCGGCAGTTCCATCCATGTCGTACCAGTTGATTGTGACGGATGCCACCCCTTCTTCCAGGAAGCTGACCGTAAAGCTGTCTTCTTCGCCGAAGATCACTTCTTCTGCAGAAACCTCTGCGATAAACATATCGTTGTTGAGAATCTCTGCGTAACTGTCTTCCAGGTCAGTATAGAGCGATACTGTGATTTCCTTATCGGACAGCAGATCCTGGCTCTTCTTCAGGCGTACCATAGCTCCGTAGCCGGGGGTGAAAACTTCTGCCTCCGCTTCGGCATAGAAACGTCCGCCGTCCGGTGCTGCTGCCGTCAGATCCACAGCAGCCTCCATCTCACTCATCATCCCCAGTCCGGCATCCGTTCCGGTAATCACCGTGATCACCGTACCCTCAGACCAGCCGAGTTTTTCCAGGGTTTCATAGTCTATCGGAGAAGCAGCCCAGTTGTCCGGTACGGACAGGTCAATTTCGGCAACCTTTGTTCCGTCTTCTTTCAGAACCAGGGTTCCTTCTACAGGAGTCAGATCACCGGCAGCCACATATACCGGCAGAATGCCTCCGAGGGTGCCGTCCCAGGCAATCTTCGCATCCGCCCAGACAGGCTCCTCATCGACCAGCATGTCTTCTTCCTCTTCTCCTTCTGTTTCCTCCCAGAGAAGATCTTCTTCCTCTCCCTCAAATTCTTCTTCCGGTTCATCCCAGGGAAGGTCTTCTTCCGCAGGTTCTGTCTCTTCCGGTTCATCCCAGGGAAGATCTTCTTCCTCTTCCTCAGGCTCTTCTTCCGGTTCCATGGCGATCACGGCGGGGAAGACATCTTCTTCCTCGTTCTCCAGGACAAGGTCGATGTCTTCTTCCGGTTCAGCCGTAATAACTTCCGGTTCGGCAGTAATGACTTCCGGTTCCATCACCATTTCGTCATTCCCGTCTTCATCCCCTTCGTCCTCGAAGATATCGAAACCGGAGCCTTCAACTTCCATGTCATCCTCTTCTTCCAGGTCCTGAGGCAGGTTGTCTTCCCGGTTGGTGGAATCACTGACGACGTCCTCGCCCAGAGCGCTGTCGTCCGTGAAGTTCAGAATGCTGTCCGGATCTTCTTCAACCACCATTTCTTCTTCATCGTCCTCCGGCGTGGAGATGTCGATGACCATAATGCTGTTGTCACTGTTGTCTGTGATTACAGTGTTGTTATTCACGATGCTGATGTCATTATTGATGATGGTGTCTCCGCCGGTCTGGCTGCGGATGTTGCCGTCCACACGTTCCAGGGTATCACGCATCTCTTCATAGTCGTATTTCTGCTCTGCGATCTGACGGGCCAGGTCCTTCAGCATTTCCCGGTCCTCATCGTCCAGCAGATCCACGTCCTCTTCCACGACCATCATCTCTTCCTCATCGGAAAAGCTTCTTTCATTCAGCCGGTTCACCACCTCATCCACGATCATGTCAATCATTTCCTCGTCTTCCACCTGATTGCCGATAATCTGGATTTTGATGTCGTTAACCACCTCGGTCGCCTGCAGCTGTCCGATCTCATCCGCCAGGGTACCTGTGGTGATCAGCTCCTGGGTGGCCAGATCCTTACGGCTCTGTGCCAGCTTTTCACCGCTGGCTTCTTCATAAGCCATGATCACACCGGTCAGAGCGCCTGTACCGGAGATCGGGAAAGGAGCCGCCGCGATAACGTCGCAGTTCACAATGCCAAGGGTAGACAGAGTGGATGCGAACATGTTGCTGGTGACATAATTCAGGTTGGCTGTTTTCACACGGATGCCGCCTGAATTCGTAGGGCTGACATAGGCGCAGCTCAGGGTACGGGTTCCGATCTGCTCCAGCGGAATATAGGACGCCAGGTGATCCCTTTCGTCCTGGTTGGTGATATAAATGACTTCTACCTTGGAAAGATCATTAATCCCGAAATAACGGAGAATGGATTTTTCCTGTTCCTCACTTAGGTTCGCACCAAGCGTAACCACGCGCTGGCCGTCCGCCTTCACCTGTACGGGCAGCATCACTGCCGCAGCCATGAAGAACGCCAGCAGGCCGGCAAAAAGCTTTCTCTTCATAAACAACCTCCTTTGTATGAACCGGCGCCTGTTAGCAGGACGCCTTCTTCGATGATCATTTTGAATTCGAATACCACATCTTCTAATTATCACAAAATTGTGAACAATCTGTGAACTGCTCTTTAAGAGCAATATAAGAAAGAGTAGCTCGAATGCGAAACTCCCGCGCGCGAGTGGAAGCACGAAGTGCTTTTCCTCTCCGCGAGCTGCGCATCCCACGGAGTGTTTCTTCACATAGGAAATCCGAAGGATTTTCCTATGTGGCAAAAAAAGAGGAGGTAAAATATATACCCCCTCTTCTGTGTACTTATTTCATGGATGATCTGAATTAAGCTTCTTCATCCTGCGGCTGCTTCAGTTCTCTCTTCTTATTGGCACGCCATACATACAGACCCAGAGACAGGCCGATGACGCCGTATACCATGAAGGTACGGAAGTACTCGCCCAGAGCCGGCTGCCCGAAAACAGCTTTTCCGATTTCAGGACTCAGAATGAACATGGCGTGGAACAGCAGGCAGCCGGAAATAGCCTGCCCGATGGTCGCCCGGCTGACGGAAGCGCCGCCTACCAGGATGGCCGCTACGGAGAAATACCCTACATTATTGTGTGCTGTATAGGTGTTCAGGGTACCCATGTTCTGAAGATAGATAATCATCCCCCAGGCTGCCAGAACGGTAGAAATGATGGTCGCGATAATACGTGTGCGGTCTACATTGATACCATTGGCTTCCGCGATGGTCTGGCTCATGCCGCAGGACCGGAAATCCTGGCCAAGCTTGGTGTTCATCAGCCAGCTGATAAAGAGCGCCAGGGCTGCCACCAGAAGAACCAGTACAACCGGAACTTTCCGGACTTCGGTCAGCACACCGCCCTGCAGATACTGCATCAGGAAAATCACGCCGGCTGCCACGCTGATCACTGCATATACACCGAACAGCAGGGGACTCAGTTTCGAAGACTTTCCTTCTACCTTGGAACTGCGCAGGAACTGGTTCCAGATCAGGAACAGGAAAACCAGCAGGCAGAGCACTGCCATAAAGGGTGCAAAGGGTACCTGCCACAGATTATCCAGAGCATATTTGACATTACCCATATCCACACTCATACGGATTCCGACACCGTCGTACAGAATCATCGGATGAGCCAGCTGGACGGGAATGATTGCGCCGATGACAAACAGCACGATGAACTGGTAAACACCGTTCCCAAAGTAGCCTACGATCAGGGACGCGATCATCTCCTGGCCCTTGGTCTTGTTATACAGTGTACCGGTCAGCCAGCCGATCAGGGCGGCAATGGGCAGCGCGATCAGGAACATCATCAGGAGGCCGGGAAGCCCGCTGAAAGCCGTACCGCCTGCCTGTTCGCTGCTGATGCCCCAGTAGCGGACTGCGATGACCGCAAGCTGTCCGGCGATGGCTCCGACCACGATACCGAAGTTCATGCCAAGACCGGCTACTACAGGGATGATCAGCGACAGGATCAGGAACGCGTTCCTGTAGAAACGGTCGCACAGTTCCGAGAAGAACACATTGAGCTGCAGATTCTGGGAAACCAACAGGCCTAGGATAATAAACACCCAGAAGATAATACTTACGATGTGATCCAGAATCCAGCTGCCCAGGTCAAACGAGGAATCACCAGTGATTTTTCTAAAAAGTTCATTCATTACCGGTCACCTCCGCTCTTTACCTTGGTCAGGGCATACAGGATAACACCGTTCTGGATGATAATCCGCATGATATCGGACAGGTCCGTCCCGGTAAAAATCTGGTTCATAACCGGCATGCCTGTCGTCATCAGACCCTGGAACAGGCAGACACCGATCAGTACATTCGGAATGCTCGCCTTACTGGCGGTGGCGCCTCCGACCAGAACCGCCGCAACGGCAGGGAAGGCCATATTCATGGGGCCGTTGTACAGCTGTGTATAGCCGTAACCCTGCGAGTACAGGATAATGCCAAGGCCTGCCAGAATGGTGGAAAAGACGTTGGCAATGATCCGGTTCCGGTTGATATTCAGTCCGGAAGCCTCCGCGAAACGGGGATTCTGGCCGCCGGCATAGATGGCCATACCGGTCTTGGTCTGGAAGAAAAGCCAGGTAATAAAGCAAAGCAGGGCCAGAGTCAGAATCATGCCAACGGGAATGGTCACTTTTCCGATCTTGAATGCCAGGAAATCTGAAATGATGTTCTTGGCACCGAACTTCTTCATATCAATCGTCTCACGCAGGCCGTTTCCGAGCATCCAGCCCATTTTGCGGTTGGAGAAAGGAATGGCCAGCCAGAGAATGTTAAAGAAAGCGCACATGGAAAAACCGGAGTAGGTGGCAATGGTCATTTCCGCGCCTTTTACCGCATTCATCAGTTTTCCATACAGGAAACCGAGAATGGAGCAGAAAAGAATGCAGAGCAGGGTGGCAGCGCCGATCAGGCCCCAGCCCTCAAAATCAAACTGCATGCAGATGATCATGGCCATCAGGCCGCCTTCAATGCCGATCGGAAGAGCGAAGTTCGGTCCGACGCCTGACTTGATCGCCGGCAGCATGGCCAGCACCAGAACGCCGTTCATGCCGATACGCTTCAGGATATCCGAAATCAGCGTGGGAATGGACTGCCCCAGGGCTCCGGCCGCAATCAGGAGAACCAGCAGAAGGGCTCCCACCGCGAAGGTCGGGATACCGATACGATTAATGGCATTCCCTATTTTCTTACCCATTCACGGCACCTCCTTTCTGAAGGGAATCTCCCTGTACCGCGCCGCTGGCTTTCATGGCCTCTTCTTTCGAAACACCGGACATCATGAGGCCGTATACTTCGTCCGAATCCGTAGGAGAAAGCTCTCCTGCGACCTTGCCTTCACAGATGATCAGCACCCGGTCACAGATGCTTCTGAGTTCTGCCAGTTCCGAACTGGTCATGACGATGGTCATGCCCCTCTCTTCCGCCAGGGACTTCAGAAGATCCAGAATCAGTTTCTTGGCGCCGATATCAATACCGCGGGTCGGTTCAGATACCAGAAGAAGATCCGGATCCAGACACAGAGCCCTGCCTACGCAGACCTTCTGCTGGTTTCCGCCGGACAGAGCGCCTGCATTCTGCGCCACTGAGGTACAGCGGATATCCAGTTCCTTCGCCATTTTTTCCGCATTTTCCCGGATTTCCTTACGGTCTGTCAGCGAAAGAGGTCCGACCTTCTTAATGAACTTGCCATGAACTTCCATGGCAGAAAAGGCGATATTCAGGTCAATCGGGCTGGAAAGCAGCAGGCCTACACCTTTTCGGTCTTCGGAAAGGAAAGCGATACCTTTTTTCAGCGTTTCGCTGTTGTTCGCCACATCCAGGGGTTCTCCTTTAAAGGTCACTTTGCCCTTTACCGGATACATGCCCATCAGGCCATTGGCAATCCCCAGTTTACCCTGGCCGGCCAGGCCGCCGATTCCCAGGATTTCCCCCTTGCGTACGGAGAGGTCAACACCTTTGACTTCTTCGCCGGGCATATTGACGCGGAGATTCTCTACACGGAGAATTTCTTCTCCGCTGATCTGACGGCTTCCTTCCGTGCGGTCCAGCGTCAGGGCACGGCCTACCATCAGCCTCGCGATTTCCGCGGCTGTAATGTTCTTCGTCTCTTCCGTGGCTACCCATTCACCGTCGCGGAGAATCGTAACACGGTCGGAAACCCGGATAATCTCATCCAGACGGTGGCTGATGAAAATGATTCCGATTCCCTGTGCGGCCAGTTTCCGGATGGCATCCAGCAGATGCTCCGTCTCGCTCTCCGTCAGCACAGCGGTGGGTTCGTCAAACACCAGGAAGCGGATGCCTGTCTTGTCGATTTCACGGGCAATCTCCACGAACTGCATATGTCCCACGGGAAGGCCTTCGACCTTGGTATATTCCTCGATATCCATTCCCATGATATCCAGAGCTTTGCGGGCGTCTCCCGCCATCTTCTTGTGGTCCAGCAGTTCCATCCTCTGGCCGAAGAACTTCGACATCAGCGTTTCCCGGGTGATTTCACGGTTGATCTTGATATTCTCCGTGATGGAGAATCCGGGAATCAGCATGAATTCCTGATGCACCATACCGATTCCCTGTTCCATGGCATCGTGCGGATTCATGATCTTTGCATTCTGGCCGCCGACGCGGACCTCCCCTGTAAATCCGCCGGTTTCATGGATCACCGGCATGCCGAACAGGATATTCATCAGCGTGGACTTCCCGGCACCATTTTCACCAATCAGGGCATGAATCTCGCCGGGGCGCACATCCATGTTGATGCCTTTTAATACGGCATGTCCGGAATATTCTTTTCCGACGTTAATAAATTCCAGAATTCCGTCGTTCAAAACGCGTCCCCTTTCCTTTTTTCCTCTTTCACAGGAAACGGGGGACACCGCTTGCGCGGGCCCCCCGCCTGTCAGTTTTTGGCATTCCAAACGGTCAGCTTAAAATGCTGCTTATCTCTCTCTGGTCGGCTCGCCGAAGTTCAGGAAGCCCTGCAGATAAACCAGATAGTTGTCATATTCTTTCTCGGTAACCGGATCCTGATACTTCATCAGAGTAACATCCGTCTGGCAGTAGTCAGCGATCAGATCCTGCAGAGTCTGCATATCGCACTTGTCAACTTCGCCGTTCATCCACAGGAAAGCATATTCGGTAGTAGCAACGGTGTTGGCGATGGAAGCAGGTACACTCCAGGTGGAGAAGTGGCCAAGCAGGTCATCTTCTTCGAAGATAGCGTTGATGGCGTCGATCGTGGTCTGCAGACCGCCGATTACGTCTTCAGGCTGTTCGATACCCAGGGCGCTGGGGAAGCCGTGATACGGGCTCGGGCAGCAGGGCAGAGCATAGAAAGCACGGGAATCACGAACGGCTTCAATCAGCGGAACCTGCATGGAGCAGTTGGTGGTGAAGAAGCAGGTATCCTCGCCGTACTTTTCAACCATCTTCGGAACGTCTTCCAGGATGAACATCTGAGCACCGGAAACGCCGGCATCGGAAGTGGGGTCGGGAGCAGTGGCGTCTACGAATTCGATACCCAGCTCTTCGCACTTCGTCTTGATCTTGTCGCGGCAGCCGGACAGAGGAGCCTGTGCCATGTGACGAGGGAAGCTGTAGTGCACGAAGGTCTTGCAGCCCATGTCATAAGCCTGCTGAGCAATATCGGTACCCTTGTTGATTTCATCGATGGAGATGATGATGTCAGCACGTTCTACGATATCATCCGCATTTTCCTGAGGAGTGCAGTACACTACCAGCAGATCGTCCTTATCCCTGGATTCCAGAACCTTGTCGATGGAAGGGTTGGAGCCGGGGCAGGCCTGGTTGATGATGATGGCCTTGTAAGCGGGATCGGAACCGTACTTGTTGACAACGGCTACGAACTGTTCCTGCTCGGTCATGAAGTTATCAGGCATGGTGTCATGGGTGATGCGGTCTTCGCCGTACTTCTGAACCATGAACTGGGCGGAACGATATTCTTCTTCGTTCTGGGACAGGGTGTTGGTGATGATGGCAATCTTGCCTTCAGAAGCGGCTACAGCAGCGTCTACACGAGCCTGCATGTCGCTGACTTCTTCAGCCTTTGCCGGAACCGTCATCACAGACAGGGCCATTGCCGCCGCCAGTGCCAGTGCAAACAGTTTCTTCATAGATAGTTTCCTCCTTTCGTGATGTCACGAACTTGTCGCTTTTTTGCGACCTATGACGGAATTATACAATGCAGTACAAAAGATTTCAAGTTTTTTTCGTATTCC
>CACZQT010000014.1 GCA_902783295.1 uncultured Lachnospiraceae bacterium | reverse complement strand
GGTCAGTCAGCCTGTAATTTCTTCAGCGCAGTGATCTTAGCAGCTGCTCAGTTATCATAGAGCGTGAGCAAGTTGAAGACTCACTTTTAGCAGCCTTTTAATAAGCAAGCTGTGAGTGTTTTCCTCGTGGAAATGCAGCGGGGACAGACTGCTTATGTCCGCCTTGGCTGGCGGATATAAGAGTCTGTCCCCGTAGATCGTCATGTTATGGATTTGTCGGTTCTGCAGCCGGGCTCTCGCAATTATGCAAGGACCGGCTTTATAGCTTCGGCCAGGGCATCTTTTTCTGCCTGAGCTTCCTCAAGGTTCTTCCCCAGGGTAGTGAAATAGGTCTTGATCTTGGGTTCCGTACCGGAAGGCCGTACAACAACCGTGGAACCATCTTCCAGGGTATAGATCAGAACATTAGCTTTCGGAAGACCTGTCTCTTCAGGTTTCGCGTAGTCCACTGCCTTGACCACTTTCTTGCCGGCAAATTCAGCAGGCGGTTCCTTGCGAAGGCCGTCCATAATGCCTGCCATCTTATCCATACCGGAAAGGCCGGGGAATTCAAAGCTGTCTACCTTGTTCAGGTAACGGCCATATTCCGCGTAAATCTCCTCCAGGCGCTGCTTGATGCTGGAGCCGATGGAACGGTAATACGCTGCCATTTCGCAGATCAGCATAGAACCGATGATGGCATCCTTGTCGCGGACATAAGGGCCTGCCAGGTAACCATAGCTCTCTTCAAACCCAAAGATAAAGCGATCCACTTCGCCGGCAGCTTCCAGTCCGGCAATCTGATCACCGATCCACTTGAAACCGGTCAGAACGTTGCGCATCTCCACGCCGTAATGAGCTGCCACGGCATCCGCCAGCGGTGTGGAAACAATGGACTTCACTGCTACCGGATTCTTCGGCATGGTACCTTTTTCGATTCTTCCGGCACAGATATAATCCAGAAGGAGCACACCCATTTCATTTCCGCTGACCAGCTCATAGCTGCCGTCCGGGCACTTCATGGCAATGCCAACACGGTCTGCGTCAGGGTCGGTGGCGAGCATCAGATCCGCTCCGGTTTCCTTCGCAAGCTCAAGTCCCTTTTCAAGGGCTGCAAAAATTTCCGGATTCGGATAAGAGCAGGTGGTGAAATATCCGTTCGGATATTCCTGCTCGGGAACGATGGTGATATCCGTGATCCCCATATCCTTTAATACACGGGTAACAGGTACCAGGCCGGTGCCGTTCAGCGGGGAGTAAACCAGCTTTAAGCCTGCAGTTTTGCAGAGACCGGGCCTTACCTGACGGGCTTCGATAGCTGCATAAAGAGCTTCTTTGCAGTCATCGCCGACGAACTTGATCAGTCCCTTTTCCACGCCTTCTGCAAAGCTCATATACTTTGCGCCGGTCAGGACATCTGTCTTCTGAATAGAAGCATAGACTACAGCCGCGGCATCGTCCGTCATCTGGCAGCCGTCCGGACCATAGGCTTTATAACCATTGTACTGGGCAGGGTTGTGGGATGCCGTCACCATAATACCGGCATTGCACTTATAATATCTGGTTGCAAAGGAAAGCGCCGGAACCGGCATCAGTTCATCGTAAATCCGGACATTGATCCCGTTGGCTGCCAGCACGCCGGCAGCATCTCTGGCAAAATTCCATCCCTTCAGACGGCTGTCATAGCTGATGGCCACGGTCTGTGTGCCGCCCTGGGTCTTTACCCAGTCCGCAACGCCCTGTGTAGCCTGGCGGACAACCCAGATATTCATCCGGTTGGTACCTGCTCCAAGCGTACCGCGAAGACCTGCCGTACCGAACTTCAGTGCTACCGCAAAGCGTTCCTTAATGGCATCGTCGTCTCCTTCGATTCTGCGAAGTTCCGTCCCCAGATCCACATCCAGGAGGTCCGCTTCCAGCCAGCGTTTGTAATCATCCTGATACATAATACATCCCATCCTTTACATTTATTCTGTGCAGTGATAGTTCTTGCTTGCAGGAGCACTGCTACGGCTTCCTGATCTCTAGTTTATCCGATTCATTAGAATAACTCAACCGGAAAATGCAGGAATTGCGTATATTTTTTGCAACGATAAGAGAATTACAATATTTTAACGAGTACAGACAGTACTGCAAGAAGCAGTACATTCACTGCAGTAAATTCCAGAAGATATTTTCCGACGTTCGCTCCTTCGGATTTTGCGTACAGTTTCATGCTGATCAGGCTTGCCAGGCTGGCAATGGGTGTTCCGAGTCCGCCTACATTGACTCCCAGCAGCAGTTCATGGGATTTTTCCGTAAACCCGGAGAGCAGCAGGGCTGCCGGCACATTGCTGATCACCTGGCTGGCTGCAAGGGAAGTTACATACTCTCTGCCTTCCAGCAGATTCCGAAGAAGATGGTCCACGGCTTCCACACGTGCCAGATTTCCGGAAAAGATAAAGAAAGCCACGAATGTCAGCAGCAGCATAAAATCCGCCCGTACCAGAGTGCGGCGATCCAGCACAAGAAGAACCGCGATCACGATTCCCAGCATCACCGGCCAGTCAAAAACCCGAAGGACTACCAGCAGGCAGACGGCGAACAGTCCCAGATACATCCAGAAGGATTTTTTGTCTATATAGGGCATCTCCCCACCTGAATCTGATTTCATCTGTCCAGGAGGAAGGAGAAAGCAGGCTGCTGTAAGCAGTATCAGTGACGCCGCCCATACAGGAAAGGTTATCGAGAGAAAATCTCCGAAGCCCAGATTATAGCGGGAGTAGAGATACAGGTTCTGCGGATTGCCTACCGGAGTCAGCATACTCCCCAGATTTGCTGCTGCTGTCTGCAGAACGACAATGTAGATCAGTTCCTTTTTCCGCCCGGCCATTCCCAGAACAATTACCGCGAAGGGCACAAAAGTAAGAAGCGCCACATCGTTTGTAATCAGCATGGCGCTGAAAAAACTGATTAATACCAGAAGAATTCCGACACTTCGTATTCCGGATGCTTTTCTGCACACCGCCTGTGCCAGATAAGAAAACAGTCCTGCCTGACGCAGTCCGGAAACCACCACCATCAGACAGTATAGGAGCGCCAGCGTGCGGAAATCAACATAGGAAGCATATCCTGCGTCCGGAGGGACAAAAATGCAGCTGATCACAGCTGCCAGAGCTGCAATCGTAAGAACCGGTTCCTTTTTAAATGCGGCAATCATCGAAACCATCTTTCCTTTCCGGGCCTCCATAACCCCCTGACAAATTTACGATCTCACGGAATCCGGCCTGTCTGAACCTTCTCAATGGGAGCGGCCAGGTTCAGGTTCTGCGCTTTTTCATAGGTTCCCGTTACTATGCCTACCACTTCCCCTGAATCATTCAGCAGCGGGCCTCCGCTGCATCCTCCGGAAACCGGAGCTGTAAAGAGAATCCAGTTCACGCTGCCATTTTCCCAGCACCCGCTGATATTCCCGAGCGTTACCAGATTGGCAAGCCCGAATTGTGTACCGATTACAGCAACGCTCTCTCCCCGAAGCGGTGAATCCTGCGAAACAGGCAGTAGAGGTAATTCGATTCCCTCCGGCAGCCGGCACAGAGCCACGTCTGCTTCTGTATCTGCTGATATAAGCTGATCAATTCGAAAGGTTTCTCCACTGTCTGTTTCCGCCATGATGTACTCCATGTTGACAATCACATGTGCCGCTGTCACCAGGACGTGGGGAGAAAAGGCCGCAAATCCGCTGCCAGTCGCGATTCTGTCTCCCCGGTAATCAAACACCTCCAGCTTTACGGCAGATGCCGCTGCCTGTTCAATCGCCATCGGATTCCGGGTAAAAGGAAGATTTTCTTCTGACGCATTTCCGAAGGCAAACAACGGAGGGGAAAGCATCAGCAATATCAAAACAAGGACGCTCTGCTTCCATATTCCTGCATTTCGTCTCTTATCTCCTATTTTTTCTTTTCCAGATTGATTTATTTCTGCGAGATCTGTTCCCCACACTGCTTTCATGGCTATTTCTCCCTGCCTTTTTGAACTGCATTGCAGAAACTATTTTAACGCGAAAAGCCGTTTCCTACAAGTCGTGAACCTGTAAGAAACGGCTTTTTATCTCAGTGAGAGAAGCCCCCACCTCTCAGGTGGTGGGTAATCCCTGACTCGTACCGATACTTTTTTGATCCGGCTGTTTACCTGCTCCAGTATTCCACACTGTCCAGGCGGATATAGGGTGTATTCATGCTGTACAGAATCCAGGACGTTCCCGTATACTGCACCTCGGACACCAGCCCTTTTGTGTTCTCTCCCAGGAAGAGCCGGAAATCCGCTGCTGTTTCGGTGGGTTCATCCATTAATAATGTATATCTTGCCCCACTGTCCCCTCTCAGTATTACCTGAACGGTTTTATCCTTCTCGTTCGGTACTGCTGTATAGGAAATGCGTTTTTTCTGTCCGTCCGCTGTTGTCAGAATGACTTTCCCGGTTTTGGCGTTTACCTGCAGCGTGGATTTCTTTTTCCCTGTCACAGAATAGGTGATCTTTTGAGATACTCCCTGTGAAAAAGCGGTATAAAGTGTATTCATATTCTTCTTTAAAGCAGAAGTTTTTACGATATGCTCTTCACCGTTTACAACCACCCTTAGTTTCCTGGCAGAAGAAGAAATCTGGTACTTCCGGTAATTTCCCACCGGTTTTTGCGAACTCTTCACCCAGTCGTAAACGTAAACAACTGCGGATGCGGTAACCAGATTCTGGTTTGTTTTACTTTTTACGATAATCGCAGCTGATCCCCTGCTTTTTGCGGTAATGACACCGGTTTTGCTGTTTACCACCGCTACGTCAGTGTTGTCGGAACTCCAGGTTACGCTCTTTTTCACGCCTTTGGGAGCTTTCGTTATCTTGAACTTATACGTATCTCCCACCGTGAGACTGGCTGATGTTCCGCTTAATGTGTAGGCATTGCTCACAACGGTGATTTTAGCGGTTCCGGTAATCTTTCCCGCTGCGCTTTTCGCTGTAATCGTTGCAGTGCCTTCTTTTCTGGCAGTAACCTTACCGCTGGATGCATCCACTTCCGCAACGCCTGTATCGCTGGAAGTCCAGCTGGCGACGGCGCCCTGGCCTGCAGCCCTTTTCGCTTTCAATGTGTACGTTTCCCCGATCACCAGGGTTTTGGACGTAACATTCAGCTTGTACTTATCAGACACTACCCGGATTCTCGACTTCGCAGACACTCTCCCGTTTTTGCTTTTTACGCGTATTGTTGTGGTTCCCACTTTCCGCGCGGTTACCAGACCGGAAGATGAATCTACTGCTGCCACCTTCTTATTGCCGGAAGACCAGACAGCACCTTTTTTTGTCTGACCGGAAGGCACTTCCTGAATCTCCAGCTGATAGTTATACCCGATGACAATGTTTACTTTTGTTTTGTTTAACTTGTACTGCAAAGCCGCCTGCACCGAAGGAGCAAACCATCCGCATCCTGCCAGGCAGACCACCAGCAGGAACCACAGCCTGATCCGGGTTCTGCATGATTTTTTCATATTCTCTATCCTCCTGGTTTTCCTGCCGGCCGGCTTTTCAGCCGGCCGGTGGATCCGTTTTATTGTGTTTACTCAGATGTAACTGCATCATCCGAAGATTCCGCAGCTGCCTCTTCTTCCGTTTCAGCCTCTGTTTCTATCGTTTCTCCGGCTTCCAGTACCGTTTTACAATCCGGGCAGATTACATCGCCTGTATAGGTATCGCTGACATGCACCAGCTCTCTCCCGGTGTGGGTATTCTCATCTTCCGGGATCCGTTCTGTGGTGGTCTCTCCGCACTCTTTGCAGGTGTAGAGGATTTCACCCTCTTCACAGCACGTAGCTTCCTTTGTGACTGTCCCGCTATTCCAGGAATGATCACCATCAGCCGGGATGACGTCACCTTTTTCCAGCATTTCTCCGCATTCTGCACAGTAGAGATCGCCGGTATAACCATCCTCTCCGCAGGTAGCTTCTTTAAATCCGCGAACTTCTGTTTCACCGGTATGATTTTTCGGATCCTCAGGAATTTCTTCTGTTCTTCCGGCCCCGCAGACAGCGCATTCATACGCTCTTTCACCCGGTTCTGTACAGGTTGGCGTCTTTGTGACTTTTCCCTCATTCCAGCTGTGTTCTCCGGTTGCCTTAATGGTTTCACCAGCGGCCAGTTTTGCGCCGCAGCTCCTGCAATAGGTATCACCGGTATAGCCCTCTGCACCACAGGTCGCTGCTCTGGCATCACGGATTTCCGTTTCTCCGGTATGATTCCCGGCATCCACGTTAATCGTTTCTGTCTTCGTTTCTCCGCACCTGGTGCAAGTATAGGTTCTTACGCCTTCTTCCGTGCAGGTAGCCGGAACCGTTGTCAGGCCCTGATCCCACTCGTGCTTACAAGGCTCGGGAGCCGTCTCCGAAGGTGCTTCCGTTTCAGTTTCCTCAGCAGCTGTCGTTTCGGGTTCCTCAGCAACCGTCGTTTCTGGTTCCTCAGCAGCTGTTGTTGCAGGTTCCTCAGCGGCTGCAGCTTTGGTTTCTGCAGGTGTTTCCTTCGCTGAAGTATCAGCGGCTGTCGTGGATTCCTTTCCGGACTTCGTTGCTTTTTCCTTTGCAGTTTCTGCAGATTCTTTTGCGGATTTCGTTTCTTTTTCTTCGACAGCCTCCGTTGTCGTTTCCGGAACGATCGTCTCTGTAACTGTATTTACAGCATAATACGTGATGTCTTTTTCCTCAATACATCCCTGATATTCACGTTTTTCCGCCTCAAATCCGGTCTCAGCGTCTTTCTCCTCATTCCAGACATTGACCGCATAAACCGTCCTGCCCTTCTTATTGGTTACCGTCCGGTACTCTACATAAGGCATGGAATATTTCTGCCCGTAAAGTCCCTTCACAGTATCCTTTTTGCTTTCAATCGACTTCTTGTCTGATGTATTCCAGTACCAGGAGTACTCCATTCCCTTCTTCAGGTTCAGATGGAAGGTAACCTTCTTTTCCTTCAGCGGGTAGTAGTACTTCGCACAGGCTTCTCCGTCGGCAGTAATCTCCACCTCAGGAATTTTCTCCGGTTCTTCATATCCCTTGATGTCATCTCCACTCAGGAGCTTCTTCGGAATGTTTTCTCCGGCCGGGCCTCTGCCTTCTTCGGTCTTTACGAGCACATAGTAGGTCCAAACCGCGTAATCCGGATTATTGTCGTCCCGGTATTCCTTGATGTCTTCTTCCTTCAGGATCAGCTCTTTCTCTTTTTCCAGATATCTGATCAGGTCGTCTTTCGTCGGATAATCGGACCGGTAGACAAAGGTCTGCTTATAATGCTCCACATGATAGCCTGCAGCAGCAACAGCCTTTCCCTGCTCTTCTTCTGATTCAGATGTCAGCAGCATTCCGTTTTCCGCCATGGAAACACTTCCTTGTTCAGGAATAGGACTTACGGCCTGGGTCCACTCTGTCCGAATGGTGATATATCCATCTACACCAGTCCACAGTGTACCGTATTCATCACAGTAGCTTTCGATAGAGTAGAGCGTTTCAGCACCGGTATACGGTATCACTTTCCATTCATAACTCCAGCCTTCTCCTTTTGGCTCAACCTTGTCATCCGGGGGTGTCATATTCCGCAGTTCTGAACTGTCTGCTCCATCCTCAAGTTCATCTGTCCGAAGAAGTGTGCCCTCATTGTACCATTTGATCACAAACATTAATTTGGGCATGACCTTGATCTGTACGTCCTTAACGACTTCAGCAAAATGCTCCGAATCGTCAGGGATAAACCTGACAGAGACAGTCAGTGTCTCATTCACATGCTCTTCCAGCCGGATAGCGGCATCTCCTTCATTGACACAGGTGAAGGAACCTTCAATTTCCTGATAGGATTCCTCACCATATTCGCCAATGAATGCCGTCATAAATCCTTCTTCTTCGACAGCATCTCCTAGCGTATCTACTCTGTTCAGCATGTAGTCGTCTTCTACAATCAGATACTCTCCCTTTTCAGGATCCGAAGATATCCAGGGGATGGTTAACGACGTATAGACAGCCTTATAGGTATGGACTGATTCTTCTGTCGCCGCAGCGGGAACAGGATCCCAGCCTTCAAACCTGTACGCAGTCTGTCCCTCTGAGGCCTTCACTGCATCTTCATGTGACGGTACCGTGCCATGGCTCACTGTGGTAGTGTCTATCGGCGAACCATCATCCTGCTGCCAGGTAATGGTGTACGTCTTGAGTACCCATTCCAGACGGACTGTTAAAGCTCCTTCAGGCATGGCGGCAGGCACTTCTCCGCCGCCTGCGGTCTTTTTCAGTTCCATCCCTTCAGGAGGTGCTTCTTCAAGAGCAGTCACTTCGGCCGGTTCATAGATATCCATTCCGGCCTCCAGCCACTCGGGCTCTCCGATGATGGTTTCTTCGGGCATGAGTACCCATTTCAGCAGGTATTCGGTTCTGGGCATGACAATGGAATAATAGGTAATCTCTTCTTCCCCAATGCTCAGGAAACCATTATCTGCGCTTATACCATTTTCAGGATCTGTTTCGTCCGGATCCGTACTCCAGAAATTTGTACTCTCATAGAATACTCTGGTGTTCTGATCGGCTTCTACCGTATAAGCGACCTCGACCCATGGCAGGCTCACGGCCATTCCAACCAGTCCGCTGTATGTAACTTCTGTACCGGTTATTGGTTCATCCCAGCTGTCGTACCAGTCATTTTCCACGGGATCTTCCAGATTCAGACTGAATGAGATCCTGCCTTCCATGATCGGATAGTAATACTTCACAACCGCTGTCCCGCCGGATTCAATGGCAACGGACTCCGGTGTTTCCGGATCTGCATGTCCTGCAGGCGTCACGACAGGGCCTGCTTCTGCCTTACTTCCGACCAGACCGGTTCCTTCTGCAGTCTGCTCCTTTACGTAGTAGGTCCATGCACTGAACGTGTCTTCGATATCTGCTTCCGTATCATTGCATTTCATAAGATACTTTGTCATATCATCCGCCGTCAGCTGCAGTCCTTCTTGTTCGTTCAGATAAGCTGCTGCATCTTCTGCGGTTTCAAGTATCTTCATAACCTCGTTCGTATCCGGATGGTAAATGTATGCCTGGACGAATTTCTGTACATAATGCTCCACTGTATAACCGGAGGTCCATTCTGCTTTTGCAGTAAGGTTCTTAGCGGGCATTGTGGCAGGCAGTGCTTTCCCGTCTTCATCCGTCCAGTCACTGATGGAATCTTCCGCAGGGACTTCTTTCACCGGTCCCTCCGGCAGGTCTGCGCCGTACTCGAGAATGTCTACCCTCAGGGTATCGTCATTCAGCTTCCAGGTTAATGCATAGCTGTTGATCGTCCATTCAGCCAGAATCTCTACGTTTTCATCCGGCATTGTCCAGTCAACAGGGAAGGTCTCATCCCCGATCAGCCAACGGGCTAAGGTGTAGCCTTCTCTGGATGCTTCAGGTGCAGCCGGTAATCCAGCCCCGTATTCCACCTGGTCTTCCCGGACGACAGTATCTTCATCTGCCTTCCAGGTCAATGTATACCGGTTAACACTCCAGGTTCCGACGATTTTCACATCTTCGTCCGGCATGGTAAATCCTTCCGGAATCGGAGCCCCGTCCAGTGTCCAGCCTGCAAAGGTGTAACCGGTTTTCTCAGGAGATGCAGGTGCTTCGGGAATCTCTGCACCGTATTCTACAGCATCCGTGCGGATTTCGAGATCTTCCTCCCTGTCTTCCTCGTCTGCATACCAGATTACGTTATGCGTGTTGATTTCCCAGCCTGCAACGATCGTTACAGCCGCATCCGGCATGGTCCAGTCATCCGGTATTTCCTCTCCGTCGATTGTCCAGTTCCGGAAGGTATACCCCTCTTTTTCCGGGATCTCCGGTTCTTCGGGCAGTTCATCCCCGAATTCCACGCTTTCATCGGTCTGCAGAGGTTCTGCATCGTCCGCATCCGCATACCAGGTGACGGGATTGGTATGGACTGTCCAGCTTCCTACAATATCAATGTCATCTTCCGGCATTGTAAACTCGGCAGTGATCAGCTCGTCATCCACAGTCCAGCCGTTAAAGGTATACCCTTCTCTGGTTCCCGGATCCGGTGCCGCGGGGAGCTTGTCTCCGGCCTTGATATCCTTGTCGGTCCGCAGGATTACATCTTCCTCATAGGCATCGTCGTCCAGATACCATACCGCGTTAAACAGCAGTGCTTCCCAGGCAGCTTCAATAACAATGTCCTTATCCGGCATCTGTGTCTCTTCGGTAATCTCCGCTCCGTCGATTGTCCAGCCTTCGAGGATGTGGCTGTCGTCCTCCTCTACGTCCGGAGGATCCGGGAGTTCACGGCCGTACTGCCATTCTTCCGTTTTCAGGACGGTATCTCCGTCTTTCCAGGTAATGGTATGGCTGTTGATCTTCCAGGCAGCTTTTACGGTGATGTCTTTTGCCGGCATTGTATAGTCTTCCGGAAGAATCTGCCCGTCCAGTGTCCACTGGGTCAGTGTATAATGTTCTCTGGCAAGTGCCGGTGCAGCCAGGCTGCTGCCATAAGCTGCGCTCTCAGTCTTTTCCGTTATTCCGGATACTTCCCAGGTTACGGTATAATCTGACAGACTCCAGGAAGCGTCTGCTTTCACTTCACCGGCCGGCATGGTATAACTGCTTTTCAGCTTTTTGCCGTCAATTTTCCAGCTGCTTAGTGTGAAGCCTGTCTTTTCGGCTGTCGGAGGGTTCAGTCCGGCTCCGTATTCCACGGTTTCCTTAAAGTACGTCTCTCCATCGATCCTCCAGGTAACGGGATAACGGTTCGGTGTCCAGGATGCCGTAATCGTAACGTCATGATCCGGCATGGTAAAATCGACACCCAGAAGCTCTCCGTTGATCATCCATCCTGTCATGGAGTAACCCGTGACATCATCGAGAATCGGTTCCGTCAACAGCCCTCCGTAGGGCACATACTGGGTCAGCACCGTATTTCCCCGGGATTTCCAGGTCACTTTATACTCGTCTGCTTCCCAGACAGCCGTCGCGGTAATGTCCATATCCGGCATCAGATAGCCGTCATACAGGGCCATTTTTCCGATTTTCCAGCCTGTCAATGTGAATCCCGTTTTTTCAGGGACATCCGGTTCCCGGACCACCGAATTATAGTCCACCCGGGTCCTTCGCAGTACCTTTTCCTCTTCCGCATCCATCCACGTAACCGTATGGGTTCTGGTGTTCCAGCCGGCCACGGCTGTGATATTCCGGTCCGGCATATAGAATGCATCTCCGACAGTTGTACCGTTTACTTTCCAGGGACTTAATGATAATCCCACTC
>CACZQT010000013.1 GCA_902783295.1 uncultured Lachnospiraceae bacterium | reverse complement strand
GTGACGATCCTGATCGGGTCCGCTCTTGAGAGAAGATTCCTGAGGCCTTTGAGGGAATCCTGGCCGAAAATCTGCATTCTCGGATTGCTGCAGACCGCGGGACAGTACTATTTCTTCTTTATGGCGATGGCCCATGTATCAGGTGTGCGGGGATCCATCATAAACGCATGCGGGAACTTCATCACAATACTGTTTGCGGTTTACATATTCCGGTTTGAGCGGATGACAATCCGGAAAATGGCAGGCTGCATCACCGGACTTTGCGGGGTCGTTCTCATTGTCGGAGGAGGGCAGTCGCTTCTGTCAGGAGGGGCAGTCACGTTTGCGGGAGAGGGCGCCATGGTAGTGGCGGACTGTTTCTGTGCCGCCGGTGCATGCCTGACAAAAATCTATTCCAGAAAAGAGGATCCGGTTACCCTCTGCGGGTATCAGTTTGCCGTGGGAGGAGGAGTGCTTCTCCTGCTTGGGCTGGTGATGGGCGGAAGGCTTACTTTTTACAGTCTGCCCTGCCTGCTTGTGCTTCTCTATCTGGTGCTGGTTTCAACCGGTGCATATACGCTCTGGAGTATTCTGCTGAAATACAATCCCGTAAGCCGGGTTTCCATTCTTGGATTCTTCAATCCTGTGTTTGGAGTTCTGATCTCGGCTCTTGTGCTGGATGAAGCCGGGGAGGCGTTTTCTATGACAGTTCTCCTGTCCCTGCTTCTGGTAAGTGCCGGAGTTATAATAGTAAACCTTGAAATAAGGAATGGGAAAAGTCATCATTTGGGGAATGTTGATAAAGCCGGGAAAAGGTGATATAACAGGAGCGATGATCCCCGGCAAGAGGGGGATGCGCGGGTTGCGAACCTGATACGGTTTACAAACAGGAAGCGCAGCGGATCGTGAGTGTCCGCTTTACACCTGAAACCCGCATAAATACTACAACCTAAGTCTTCAGGGCGGGGTGTGATTCCCCACTGGCGGTGACAGTCCGCGAACTGCCTGACAGGCAGCTGAACCGGTGAGATTCCGGTACCAACGGTATAGTCCGGATGGAAGAAGATAGCGATCCGTTATGAAATGCCCGAAGACCTGAGATAAGGTTTTCGGGTTTTTGCGTTCTATGGTCTGTGAAGATCCATCGCGTTGCATAATAGTAGGATCTGCTTCCGTCTCCTGAACCAATGCGGGTACCCCGCGCAGAAAGGAGAAGTTATGAGTATGTCAACAACAGAAAGCAGAAAAGCAGTTTCTGCGGAATCCGGGGCGTTTTCCGTCCGGTATCTTGTGTCAGCGGCAATGCTGAGTGCCGTGGCGGTGGTTCTGCAGTATATTGAATTCTCAATTCCGATCATGCCGTCTTTCATTAAGCTGGATCTGTCTGATCTTCCATCCCTGATCGGCTGCTTTGCGATGGGGCCTCTCTGGGGCGTGGCAATTGCCGGAATAAAGAACCTGATTCACGTCCTGGTTTCACAGTCGGGCGGGATCGGTGAGTTGGCGAATTTCCTGCTGAACGCGGCGTTTGTCCTGACTGCCGGAATCATTTACAGGAAAAACCGGACGAAGAAGGGAGCGTTTACGGGTGCTTTGACAGGCGCTGTTGTCATGGCACTGATCAGTGTGCCGGTGAACTATTTTATCGTGTACCCGTTCTACACGGCATTTATGCCGATGGATGCGATCATCAAGGCATATCAGATCATCTACCCCGGCATTCAGGATGGGAACCTGCTCCAGTGCCTGCTTGTTTTCAATCTGCCTTTTACCTTTGTCAAGGCAATGCTGTCCGTTGTGATTGTCATGCTGATTTACAAGAGGATCTCTCCGCTGATTCGCGGAACATCGCGGTAATCCACATGGTTTTCCACTTTTCCCCAGCAACAGAAATTGTGATGTAAAGGTCGAAAACCCTGAAGCCGGGCATGTCCGCGGCACGGGGAAGGCACCGGTGGTGGAAATATGCCGGAAATAATGATAGAATGATTCAGCACCCCGGACCGGGGTGCTGAAATCTTGCAAGAGAGACATTAATGAGCTGAGAAACATCTGACCAGAGGAACGTTAAATAAATGAAGAGATTTATTGCCATCAGAAAACGGATGTCTGACCCGTTTGCCGCAATCCTGTATTTTTGCGTCATTCTATGCCTGTGCAGCGGGTGCGGCAGGAGAAATGCTTCCTCCCAAAACACGGACGCGGGGTACGCGGCGAACGAGGCGTCTGACTTCCGAAGCGCGGAAGCTTCTTTCCGTGAAGCGGTTGAGCAGGGCGAGGAACCGGTGTCTGCT
>CACZQT010000012.1 GCA_902783295.1 uncultured Lachnospiraceae bacterium | reverse complement strand
GGACGGTTTACAGCGATACTTTCCGGGTTCCCGCAGAAGCCTGCCGTAAACCCCTGGACATGGCTGCGGAAATACTCCTGCACTGCCTGAAGGCCGGCGAGAACTGTCTCCGGCTCGGAAGCCAGCAGGGCTTCTGTCTGTTCCAGGAATGCATAATATTCCACGCCATTGCAGTATGCCCAGTAACGGGCAGCCGGATCGCTGACGCCCATAGCCCGGTAAATAGATACATTGTACGGAGTGCTGTTGAAGCTGGTGCGCATGGCGCTCTTCATGGAACTGATCCGGTCAGACAGTCTGGCAGTATCTGAAAAATCGGTGTCAAACAGCAGCTCGGAAACCAGGTTGTAGCCGGCTTCCAGATCGGCATCCGCCGCAATCCAGGCAGCACGCATCATAGGGATAAATTTCTTTTCCACTTTCGGAATTGCAAGCCGGATATCCGCGCTGTACAGATAGCGGCTGATCAGGACCTGCAGTTCCTCCCAGGAATGTGCGGAAGTATCCATATCCCCCAGCAGATTCGTATAGAGGCTGAAGTAATGCAGCAGTTCCTGCGGAAGGCCGGAAGCGTCAAACGTAAGAGCCACCTGGCCGATCCCGTCCACATTCGCTTCCACATCGATCCGGCGGACGCCATCCTCTCCGTCTTCCTCGGTGACAGCATATTCACGGATCTCCTCCGGCAGGCTCTGTACCGTCACAGCCTTCAGAGACGCAAGCATCTCGGTGTTGTCCGTATCATCTGCGGGAGCATTGGTAAAGTCGATAATCGCCTGCAGTTCTTCTTCGCTCATACCGGCTTTGATCTCCGCCAGCTTCGCTTTCAGAGCTTCCTGTTTTTCTTCCTGTTTCCCGGGTTCCGGATAGGTCGTTACCAGCGCTGTGGTCTCTTTATCCAGCAGCCAGTCGGTGATTGCTCCTGCCAGAAGACCCTGCTGATTCCATTCATCGATCTTTTCCAGGGCTTCCACCGATTCCAGATACCTGAAAGGGTTTCCGGTAAGAGCATTCAGGTAGGAAATGCTCTCCACAATATTGATGCCGGCCTGTGCGCTCTCTCCCACCAGTGCCGTGGAGAGGAACAGGGAGGCCATTTCCGCATCCACCAGATCCTGGCTGAAACCGTTTTCGGCAATTTCCCGCAGGGACGAGTTCACGGTTTCCACAAAAAGTTCCGCATCCTCCGGATTTACATTGGATGCATTAAAACCGACCGCATCATCCGGGGCAGCCATTTCCCGTCCTACAGAGAAGCTGCCATAAGGCAGCACCTTGTCCAGATTCTGCATCAGAGGAGATGCAGCAGCCCCAAGCATATTGCAGAGCTGGTCCATAATTTCCTCTTCTTCAGGATTATCCCGCATGCCCGGGCAGACCACATAATACCAGATCTCCGAAGCATTGTCTGTGCTGCTGCCCGCCTCCATCGGGAATCCATAGCTTTCCACGACGGGTTCCGTAATGGGTGTATACGCGCTGGTATCCTCTGAAAACTCCTGCTTTTCAAACCGGGAGAATTCCGCGTTCAGCAGAGCCAGGAAAGCTGTATAATCTTCAAACTGTCCGTACAGATAGGCGGTGCAGTTGGAAGGGTGGTAATATGTATCGTGATAGTTCTTCAGAGCTTCCCAGGTCATATCCGGGATGAAGTCCGGGTCGCCGCCGTATTCATACCCCAGGGAAGAGCCGGGGAAGGCGGCGCGGTTGGCATTCAGCATGGCCTGCCGTTCCAGATCCAGGGCTCCCAGCATCTCCGAATAGACCGTGCCCTCCATCGTCAGTTCACCTTCCATGTCCTCCAGGCGGTAGCGCCAGGCTTCCCGGCGGAACAGGCTCTCGTCCTTCATCAGCAGGGGGTGGAAGCAGTCATCCGTATACAGATCCGCCAGCTTTAACAGCTGCGCTTCACTCAGCGAAGCAACGGGGTAGGCGGTCATCGCATCTGTGGTAAACGCGTTCATAAAGGTATTGTAGGTCTGATACGTCGCGCTGAACCACAGGGTGGTCGACGGGTATTTATCTGACCCGTTGATCGTTGCGTGCTCGAAGACATGCGGAAGACCCGTATTGTCAATGGGGCGTGTATTAAAGGCCAGCATGAACACCCGGTTCGTATCCTCGTTGGCAATATACACCATCTTCGCGCCGGTCTTCTGATGTTCCAGATGGATAGCCTGGGCTCCCATGAGCGGGAAATCCCGGATTTCCATTACCTCGAACCCCTCTACCACATCGCCGGTTTCCGGCAGGGCTGCAGAGGATTCAGCCGCAGCTGCAGGCGAAACTGCGGCCGCCAGCAGCCAGATACCCAACAAAAAGGGAAGCATTTTTTTCATAAGACAACTCCTTTTTTATAATTGCAGCGAAGTGAAACACGACCTTTGCGTCTTGTTTCACCAAAAACATCCTTGTCATTATAGCAACCATTCCATCACATTTCAATTGTGAAGTACCCGCGCCGGTCTCAAATCACAGCTCTATATCGAACTCCCCGGCACCGTTGGCGAAGCACACTTCCATTGCGAATGAAACGTGCCGATCACGAATCATATTTCCATTTCGAACTCCCCGGCACCGTTGACAGATCACATTCTCTTGACGTTTCACAAGAGACAAGGGTATACTTTCGGAAAAGAAAGGAGGGCATATCTGTGAAAGTACTGCATATCGGAAAACGGGGTGTGATGCAGCGGTATTCGGAGCCGGACAG
>CACZQT010000011.1 GCA_902783295.1 uncultured Lachnospiraceae bacterium | reverse complement strand
TTTGTCAGAACGGTCGTGCCTAGTTTTACTGAAGGCGCAGGAGTCAACGGGCTGCCCGTAAACGTCTGGTCTGCCGCCGTAACCACAGCGCCGCCGATCGCCGTCAGAGGTTTTGCATGGATGGTGAAAGTCCCTGAAGCAGTTCCGGTATACTTTCCTTTTCCTGCCACGGTGACTGTCGCCGTACCGACATTGGTGTTGTTGCTGTAGGCGATGGTATAATCTGTGTCTTTCGTCAGTGTGGCACCGTTCAGAGTCACTGTCGGAACCGGCGTTAAGGCGCTGCCGGTATAGGTCTGGTCCGCTGCCTTCACCGCAGCGGAACTGATATTGAACTTCGGACAGTCAAAGCCGATTTTCACGGTGGATTCATCGCTGGAACTGTTAAAAGCAACACTTTCCACCGTTCCCGTATTGGGCTCAATCTTATCCTTCACAAATCCTGTATAGGAATAAAGATCGCCTATGTCACCCGTCATATCAGGTTTGCATACAATGGACAGGACATAATGATTGCCGGCGATAAAACTGCCGTCCTTATCGAAGGTTCCCTCCCAGTTTACCTGGCGTTTTCCGTCCTTGGCAACAATATATGCCTCCGCGGGGTGTTTGTCATTCGCCTCGGGCAGGGACAGGGCAATGTCGCCCGTAACAGGGGTTTTTCCATTCTGCGGAGCTGTAATCCCCGTAATATTCAGGGCTTCTATAGGACGCGTAACCGGGATGTAGTCCAATACCGCCGTATAGATTTTTGTATCCGTACTATATGTGTCGGAAAAGCCGTTGTCCCAGTCATAGAAGACCTCGGCGTTTCTAACCAGAACTCGGTCCAGAGGGCTATCTTTTCCCGCCTTCTTGTCGTAACGGCCGCAGTAAAGGCTCCACCCTTCGGGAGTAGCGAAAGACACCGGGATTTCCAGCCTGTAATACTGCCCGCCTACCAGTTTATCTTTCGTGGAAATGGGAGATGTGCTTCCCTCCGGATACCATTTCGGCGTGCCTGTATCGTACCAGGTGTCGTTCAGGGAAGGTTCGATGTCATAGTCCCCAAGGTCACCGTCGGACAGCACGAGTTTCGAAGAAGCGTCCAGCCAGATAGAATTTATTGTATTAAGCGGATAAAACTCCACATTGAACGTTATTCGATATGCCGGCACAAAATTAGCTGAGGCGGGAAGGAACTTTATCTCTACATCAGTAGCCTCTATCGTTTTGCTGTACCCGTAAGTGCTGGTAAATTCCACGCCCCACCCGGAAGAGTTCGGCTCCGTCGTATACCCGTCATTCAACGCCAGGAACAGCTCCACATGCAGCTTATACCTTTCCGGGGCCGATTCCACCTTACAAAGCTTTTTAACGGCAGAACTGTCATGGTATATCGAGGAGTTATAGATTTCCTCAGAACCGTGGTACAATGTGTACTGTATGCTTGAATATTTCTCACTTAAGCCGGCGGGATTGGTAATCTCCAGAACCTCGCCCCCCACAGGGTACTTCACTTTCAGCATTTTGCCCTTAAACGTCTTTGCCCATGCCGCCTCCGGCAGCAGGAACAGTCCCATGCAGAGCATGAAAACGGCAGCCACGGCTCCCACAATCACAGTTTTCTTTTTAGCCCTTATCATAGCTGATCTCCTTATATATCTGCTTCTGTTTTTGAAGCATTCGCAAAACGAAAAGGGCACCATGCTTTCGGAAAAACAAACGTACCCCTGACAATAAAACCATTTTCAATATATCAAAACAAGAAGGATGAATTCATCCCCCCAATCGGGGGGTATTAGAAAATTATTCTATGTTGTAAAATCCTATGTGTATTCAGGGTTCGCAGAGTTATACTTTCTATGCAGAATCAAGGTAAATCAGGGAACGGCCCTGTTTCACAGCCAACCCCATCCAGAGAAAGGAGGCTTCCGTGACAAAACAGAAGAAAAACACCATCCTGTTTTCAGCGTTCCTCCTGTTGGGAGGCCTTCTGCATGTTTCTGACCCGGAGTATCACTATTTCCTGAATACCGTCTTTTTCTGCGCGGAATATCTGATCTATGCCGGCCTGATCCTTTTCTGGGGGCAGTCGGTAAATGAACGGCTTTTACCCGGCAGGGAAAAAGCGTATCTCACAGCAGCTTCCGCGTTCATGCTGCTGATTCTTGCCGCGCAGGCCGTAAAGTACCGCATTGCCGTGCTTCCGTGGCTTACCAGATACTGCTGGTATGTATACTATATCCCATATCTGATGATACCGACGCTCTTCCTGATGACCTGTCTGTGTTTCATGCATGGCGAGAAACGACGCTTTTTAGATGAACGTCTTCTGCTGATTCCCGCGGTTGTGCTGGCACTTGGCATCCTGACAAATGATCTCCATATGATGGCATTCCTTCCTGCCGGAAGCATAAAAAAACTGACCGGAGGATCTGCCATGCCATATACGCACGGCTTCCTGTTTTATACCGCTTATGCCTGGATCGGGTTTACGATGACGGCGGGAATAATTGTCCTGCTGACCGCCTGCCGGAAAAGCAGCTTCAGGAAAGCCTTCCGCCCTCTCTTTTTCCTGATCCTCATGCCCATTCTGATAGTCGTGATCAACCGGCTTCCGAAAGAAGCGCGCCTGTATGAAGATGTGGAAATCATCCTGTTCTGTATGCTTGGAGTTTTTGAAGCCTGCATAAGGAACCGCCTGATCCCTGAGAACGAGAACTATCCCGGCTTTTTCGCGCAGATGGACCTTCCGGTTCTGATCACCGACAGGCAGCTGAACCCCGTCTTCCGGACACACTCCTCTGTTCCTGCAGAAAAAGAACAGCTGGCACAGTCATTGCAGGCCCCGGTCTATCTGACAGCCGATTCCCGTCTTTCCGGCATGGAGGTCCTGGCCGGCTATGCTTTCCGGGCTGAAGATGAAAGCTTCCTGCACCGCCTGAATGAAGAACTCCGGGATGCCAATGAGGTCCTTTCCCAGGAAAACAAGCTCCTGGAACGGGAGCAGAAGTTGACCGACGAACAGAAAGAAATCGGTGAACGGCTTCGGATTTATCAAAAGGCGGCGAAGGCCGTTTATCCCGTACAGAAAAGAATCTCAACGATCCTTGAAAAGATGCGTCCCGGAGAGACCTCCTTCCGGCAGGACATCACCAGGGTGCTGGTCCTGATGGCTTACGTCAAGCGCATGGCAAACTTTTCCCTTGTAGAGGAAGAGCGCAGGTTCGTTTCCGCAAAAGAACTGGCTTCCGCTCTGGAAGAGTCCGCGCATTACCTTCGTTACTGCGGGATGAATACCGTCGTGAATATCACTGCGGAAAGAACATTCCCCTGCCGCCAGGCCATGGCCATCTATGAAAGCTTCGAAGCCGCAGCAGAAAAACTACTGGGAATTGCAGAGGATGCATTTATCCGCTTACAGGACCACGAGCTGATGATGATGGCGGAGATCGGGGAAAAGCAACCGGATCTTTCAGGGTTGGATACCCCCCTCCCATCCGATAAAGCCATAGAGGATGGATATCTGGTTCTTAGATTCTCATTGGAAGCCGAACGTGACATCGGAACAAGGGGACAGTCCCCTTGTCCTGCCGGTGCCTTTAGTCGGGGCAAAAGGACTGTCCCCCTGTCCGGCTCCGGCAAGGAGGTGAGCCAGGCATGAACTCACTCCTTAACAGTATCGGAAGCCTGCCGGGATATTTCGTTTACTTTGCAGCCATGTTTCTTACAGCGGCGCAGCTTGCTGTATTGCTGAAAGTGTTCCGGATCAAACAGAGCAGGGTACAAACCATAGCCGCACTGCTGCATTTCTTCCTG
>CACZQT010000010.1 GCA_902783295.1 uncultured Lachnospiraceae bacterium | reverse complement strand
GACGGCAGGCCAGGTTTTTTACCGGGTGGACAATGACAAACTGGACTGGAGCCTGCTGCTGCGCATGAATGCACAGCAGCCACTGGTACGCCGTTCCGCTTTCTGGGCGGTAACATTGCCGGTGCTGATTGCACTGCTGCTTTTAGGCGGCGTGGCAGCCTGGTATATTACGCGGCGTGTCTACACACCGATCAACCGTCTTCTGGCTCTGGCGGCAGACCAGCCCGGCCGGAAAGAAACAGGACATTCTTCAGGGAATAGTCCGGATTCCGGGAAACAGAAATCTTCCGGGCGAAGTGAACCGGATTATCTGGAAGCTGCCTGGAGGCAGACCCTGGAAGACAATCAGCAGCTGCGTTCCCGCTTCAGGTCTGTCGGTGCAGATATGCGGCAGTATTTCTGCCGGCAGGCAATCCGCGGCGGGCTGATTGCGGAAGAAGGAATGGAATCGCTGGAAGCGGTGATTCCCCGCGGCAGTTTCCAGGCGGTGCTGTTCCGCCTTCGGAAAGGAGGGCTGGAACTGCAGAACCCTCTGCAGTTCAGCCTCATCAGCAAAGCGCTGAAACAGCTGGCTTCTCAGCTGCCGTCTTATTTCTGCAGCCTGGAGGAAAGCCAGGAAACCTTTGTCCTGATTGCTGCCTTTCAGACTCCGGCCGGCCAGCCGGGGGAAGCGGATATCGAAGCCCTGGCGAACCAGGCGGAAAAAGAAACCGGCTGCCGTCTGGCATATGGCATGGGTATCGCCTGTGAGAGCTTCGCCGGCCTGCAGGAATCCTTTGAGCATGCCAACCGGGAACTGCAGTATAAACTGTACTTGTCCGGAGACCCGAAAACAGCTTCCGGAAAGGGAGAAGAACAGTGGAAAACGGCATTGAATGAACACCTGGCGCCGCTGATCGAATCCGCCATGCAGTCGGATGCCCCGGTGGAGGAATTTGCCAGGCAGATTACCCGGACCGCGGAATACGGGGCCGGGAATGAAGCGGAAAAACAGAGAGGCTATCTGTACGCGCAGGATCTGCTGCTGGAAAAACTGATGTTCCAGGAGGAACTCCTGGCAGGATTGAAACTGGTACGGGAAGGAGACAGCCCGGAGAAAAGCAGGGAGGTGTTCCTGGTCTTCGCCGCGGGAGCGCTGGAGAAAGGCCGGGAACTGGCCGGGAAAAAGCAGTACTGGTATGTGGAAGAAGGCAAGGCCTTTATGCGGGACAATTTCCAGAATCCTTCTCTGGGAGTGGCGGACATCAGCGCCCACGTTGGAATTTCCGCGGCCTATTTCAGCAGCCTGTTCAATGAGCTCAGCCAGGAGTCGGTGACATCCTACCTGAACCGGCTGCGGGTGGAGCAGGCGAAAATCATGCTGCGGACCACACATATCCCGGTGAAGGAAGTGGGCTTCCGCTGCGGCTTTAACTCTGCCAATGTGTTCGGACGGGTTTTCAAAAAATATACCGGCCAGTCTCCGAAGCAGTACCGGGATATGCAGTAAAGAAGCCTGTCGGCAGCTATGAGAAGCAGTTCTTCGAAGGTAAAATTCTTGTGCAGGAAAGTTCTGCAAAAGCCCTGCCCGTTTTAAGGAGGGATCCGGATGGGAAAGAAATGGGTGCTGGCGGCTAAGGCCGTCAGTGTAGTCGTGATCTGCCTGTCCTTGCTGTGGTCAGGCCTTGCGCTGGCCGCGGAGGATGGACAGGGTTCCGGGGAATCCGGAGAAGAAACAGAAGAAAGCAGTGAGGCGGAAGAAAAGGAGGAGCCGGAGGCCTGGCAGCAGGCGGAGATATTCCTGTCTATTGCCAGCGCGGCACCGGGTTCGGGAGAGGCGCTTCGTGAAGAGATCCGGAGAGCCAGCGGCGGCCGGATTTTCTGCAATACCTACTGGGACGGGAGCATGGGCAATGACAGTGAACTGACAGCTGCCGTCCGGGAAGGAACCATATCGATTGTCAGCTGCGCCACTTCCAGTCAGAGCCGGCTGATTCCCGAACTGGGGCTTCTGGACATTCCCTACCTTTTCGCGAGCAGCGGGGAATATGATGAGAAACTGAAAGGCAGTCTGGTGGATTTTTTCCAGCCGTATTATAACAGTGCCGGACTGCAGCTGATTACCTGGTACTGCCCGGATCTGCGGAAACTGACCTGCAGTTTCCCGCCTGAAACGGCAGAAGACCTGAAAAAACTGAGAATCCGCCTGATGGATAACCAGTACCATGAAATCTACTGGAAGGCAGTCGGCGCGGAAACCTTCAATATTCCGATCGGCAATCTTTTTTATTCCCTGCAGCAGGGGCTGGTGAATGCGCAGGAGAGCCCGCCTTATACCGGAAGGACGCCGGAATTCTATGAACTTCAGAATACGATTGTCATGACGTTTCATGTTCCGTATATCGGTTCTGTAGTGATGAACAAAGAAGCCTACGACAGCCTGGCGCCGGAAGACAGGGAACTGCTGGAGAAGGTGTTCAGGGACTATTATGCCGGAAATACCGGCAGTCAGTCTATGTTAACGGAAGATACACTGAAGAATTATTATGAAAATGTCATCATTCCGGAAGGAGAACTCAGGGAAGCCCTGCTGGCCGGCGTGCCGGCTGTGGAAGAAGCCCTGCGGCAGGACCTGGGGGATGAGATTGTGGATGCATTTTATGAGATTCTGAAAACAGACTGAAGGATACTTTTTCTGTGACTGAACAGAATCAGGGGACAGGTTTTCCGGCTCACATGATAAGCCGGGAAATCTGTCCCCTTTTTTTCGGGAATCTGGAATCAGCGTTTTCTTTGGTCCTTTTATTTTGCCATCGCAAAAGGGACAACCCACAGCAGCAGCAGAAGTGCAACCACGATCGGCCCGATGGCTACGGAAAGCCTGGCACTGAACATGGTTTTTGCCACTTCCCGGGGATCCTTCTCGGATTCCGGCATGACAAACAGGGCTTCTCTGGCTTCCTTTTCTTCTTTCGTTACCTGTGTCAGGGCAGAACCGATCGTCATGGCAACGACATTGAGAACCATGCCGACGATGCTGGGATCCAGCCAGGCCGGCAGGGAAGTGCCGGAAAGAGCAGTATACAGACGCAGGCAGAAGCAGCCAAGGAAACCAAAAAGCATTCCGGCGAAGGCTCCGGTCTTCGTAACCCTCCTGCTGAAGATGCAGGCTACCGCGACAGGCATCCAGGAAGCAGCAACAATAGCTCCTCCCAGGAACATAATCCAGAAAATGGAAGGTGAATTGTACAGAGCCACCAGGGCTACAATAATGCCGGCTGCCACCATGGCGATTCGTCCGTTCATGATGGAATCCTTCTCATCTTTTACGCGGCGCACATCGTATGCGAACGAGGTGCCGACCAGGGAAAGGAAGGTAGTGGCGGAGGAAATGCCTGCAGAGAGCACGCCGGTCAGGAGTATGACGCCGAGCAGGGTAGGCATCAGATTCATGGCTGCCCACAGGAGTACGTGGGAACTCACAAGATCCGGGTTGACCCGGTTAACCATAACAGCTGCGATGCAGGTCAGGAATTCCATGATAAATACGCCAAGGGCTGAGTAAAAGGAAGACCGGACCACTACGTGCTCGTTCCTTGCCATCTGATAGCGGCTGGACTGCCAGGGACCCACCATGCAGACACTCATCCAGACAACGCCGTAGTTCAGGCCCCACATGATGTTTTCTGTAGGCGTTGTATATCCCAGAGGACCTGCACCGGTTCCGTCTTTTCCGACAAGCCGGCCGGAGGCGGAAAGCATATCCCTGGTAGCCGGGTCTGCAGCGAGGGTTTTAAGAGTGTCGTACCAGCCACCGACGTTCCGGGCGATCACGATCGCGCCTGCAATCATCGAAAGGGTGAAGATTGTTGCCATCAGAGTATCGGTAATCAGCACACCCTTGGATCCGGAGGTGATGGAAATAAAAGCAGCTACCAGCAGGGCAATTACAATGCACCCATTGTAAGGAAGTCCTGTTACGAGGCTCATCAGCGTACCGATGCCCTGGGTGACGGACAGCAGGTAAACGGTCATCATGACGATGGCGGTGATGGCTGCCAGGGACTGCATCTTACTGGAATGGAACCTCTGCCCGAAGAACTCCGGGATAGTCATGCAGCGGCTGCGGCGCAGATAACGGCCAAAGAAGACCGCGCCGATGATATAGCCCGCGGACTGCATACCTGCGAACAGGATCAATGGGGCGAAGGCGCCTTCATAACTCGTGGCCGCGTCCCCCATAAACATGCCGGTACTGGTATAGGAAGCGATCATGGACCCTGCGATCAGGATCACCGGTGCACGGCGGCCTGCCACGTAGAAGTCCTCTGCTCCCTGGATACTCCGGCTGACAACAATGCCGATGATGATATAGATCACCATGGCTACGCACATGCCAAGCAGAAATACGTTCATTGCTTCTTACCGCCTTTCTGCCTGCCTGTTTCGTGAAATTCTTTCTTCATCTGCCGGTAAGCCAGCGCACCTGCTGCTGACAGCCAGCACCCGATAAAGACTGCGATAACAGTTTCCATATTTTTCTCCTTTGCAAGGCATAGTCTGTATGTGCCTGATTTCTGCAGAGCGCCTCACAGGTTCAGGTTTACAGCTTTTCTTTCAGGGCTGCCCTGTCGATTTTTCCGTTCAGGTTCATGGGCATGTCCTTCAGCTGATGGCATACATTGGGAATCATGTAATCCGGCACAAATTCCTTTACTCCGGCGCGAATCTCTTTTTCTGTGATGCTGCCGGTATAGAACAGAACGATGCGGGAATGTTCCTTATCGTACAGACAGGCTGCCCGTTCAATCTTTTCCAGCGCAGAGACAGCTGTCTCGATTTCGCCGAGCTCGATACGGTGCCCCATGTGTTTGATCTGGAAATCCTTGCGGGTTACGAAGACCATGTCGCCCCGCTCGTCTACCCGTACCAGATCGCCGGTCCGGTAGATCTTCTCCGGCCAGGCTTTGTTCAGGGGATTCTGGACAAAAGCAGCGGCTGTTTTCTCCGGTTCGTTGTAATATCCGCTGGCCAGGGAAGGTCCCCGCCCGCACAATTCGCCGATTTCTCCCGGAGCACACAATTCGTCTTTGTCATTCAGGAGCATGACATCCATGTGGCTGCAGGGACGGCCGATCGGGATCGGATCCGTATCCGGGATATCCCGGTCGATGATGTAATACGTGATGATATCCGTCATCTCCGTAGGACCATAGGCGTTTACAAACATGGTATCCGGATAAGCTCTGCGCCAGATGTTCAGCGGCCTGGTCGGCATAACCTCGCCTCCATACATGACGAGACGCAGGCCTGGCAGGTGCATTTCATCCACTGTTCCCAGGTTGGCAGGCAGGCAGAGAGCGGAAGGCACCCAGTACAGGGTATTCACCTTGTGCTCCTGCAGGAAGCCCATCAGCATTCCGGGGAAGGAGAAGGCCAGTTTCGGGATCACATAGGTGGTGCAGCCGTTGCGGATGGTCTGGAAAATATCCAGGCCGGACATGACAAAATAGAAGGGAGTCTGGTTGCCGAACACCGTATTTTCATCCAGCGGGAAAGTGGCGGCCAGCCATTCATTGTATTCGATCACAGCCAGATGGGAGATGATAACGCCTTTCGGGGTTCCGGTGGAGCCGGATGTAAACAGCACATAAAGCGTATCCGTACTGACAATTTTCGAACGGGCGGCCTCTGCCAGCGCCGGATCAGTCTCCGATTCGAGAATTTCTTCATAGACCAGAATCTCCGCTTCTCCGGCGAACTCCCCGGCCTTTTCTCTCATGGAATCTACTGTGAGTACAACGGCAGGCTCCAGGGTGTCCAGGATTTTGCGGATTCGTGCAACCGGCATATGATTGTCGAGTACCGTATAAAAGTTGCCGCTGTAGGCAGCACCCATCATTCCGCCGATCACCTCTGCCTGCTTGTCCATGAAAATGGCTACAGGACGGCGGATAAGACCTTTTTCTGCGAGCACGGAGGCGATTTTCAGAGCTTCGTTCCGCAGCTCTGAAAATGTCATATTACGTTTTCCGTCGCTGAAAGCGACTTTGCCCGGAAACCGGGCCGCCGAAGCGTCCAGGTAATCCGGAATCGATGTTATTCTTGTTTTTACCATTTCTATCCTCTTTCGGGCCAGATTTATCTGCCTTGCCATGGTAAGAACACCGGTTTCACTCCGGTATTCCCGCAGCAGGCTGTCAATGACTCGACTATTTTATAGTACAGAAAGATAATTGTCCAGTTGTCTGCTGATATTTTTGAAGATTGGAAATAATGATTGCTGCTGTGCTGCCGGCCGCCTTTCCTGAAAAACAGGAAGGAACCGGTGGCGTTCTTGAATCTGAACAGCCGGCCTTTCTGCCATGAAGGTTTACCTTGTTTTTTTCCGGAATATAGGGTAGACTTAAAAGGTTGAATATAAGTAAAGGAAACACTGACCGATTCGCAGAAGTGTGCAAAGGAAGCACAGCGCGCAGGACTCGCAAGCGAGCTTTGAAACAGCGCTGTCTAAACTATACAGAATATACCTGAAGAGAGGTAAACGTTATGAAATATACAATTCTGGATTATTTTGAAGAGACCGTAGAAAAGTTTCCGAACCGGACTGCTTTTTCGGACGTGAACAGGAGCATCTCTTTTCTGGAACTGAAGGATGCGGCGGAATGTTTTGCGTCATTTCTGCTGAAAAATGCTCCCGAAGCAGAAGCTGTTGCCTTTTATCTGGATAAATCCGTCGACACCCTGGTGGGCTTTCTGGGAAGCGCCTACGCAGGGAAACCTTATACGCAGATCAACATCTGGCACCCGGCAGCCAGAATCCGGGACATTACCAGAAAGATTGCTCCCTGTGTTATTTTTACAGACTGGGAACACGTGGACAACCTGAAAGAGGACCAGGGCTGCCCTGTTTTTCTGATTGATGAAGTGCTGCACTACAGGCTGAAAGAACCGAAACTGCTGTCGGATGTCCGTGCGTCCCTCCTGGATACGGATCCACTGTATATTATCTTTACCAGCGGCAGTACAGGGAAGCCGAAGGGTGTCGTAGTGGGACACCGCAGTGTGATCGATTTCATCACCTGCTTTACGGAGATTTTCGGGATTTCGGAGCGGGATGTAATAGCAAATCAGGCGCCGTTTGACTTTGACGTGTCCGTGAAGGACATTTACAGCGGCCTGTTTACAGGGGCGGCGGTGCATATTGTTCCCACTCAGTATTTTATGCAGCCGACGCTGCTCATGGATTTCCTCTGCGACAGGAAAGCAACCGTGCTGGTATGGGCTGTCAGTGCTCTCTGCTTTATCACGTCCATGCATGGCCTGGACTACCGGGTGCCGGAAGATCTTCGGATCATTATGTTCTCCGGAGAGGTGATGCCGGTCAAACATCTGAATATTCTGCGGGAATATCTGCCGAAGGTGACATATGTGAATCTTTATGGTCCGTCGGAGATCACCTGCAACTGCACTTATTATATTGTGGACAGGGAATTTGAAAGAGGAGAGCGCCTGCCGCTTGGCAAAACATTTCCTAACGAAGAAGTCTTTCTGCTGGATGAGGATGACCAGATCGTTGCAGGACCCGGTGCGAAGGGTGAGCTTTGTGTCCGGGGTACAGCGCTGGCGCTTGGCTATTACCGGGATCCCGATAAGACAGAGGATGTTTTCATCCAGAATCCGGCCAATGACCGTTTCCGTGACCTGATCTACCGCACGGGAGACCTGGCGGAAATCGGGGAAGATGGACAGATGTACTACTGTGCCCGGAAGGATTTCCAGGTCAAGCTTCTGGGACACCGGATCGAAATGACGGAAATCGAACTGGCGATGGAAGCTCTGGCGGACGTGGACCGCGCCTGCTGCCTGTTCGAAGAGCAGAAAAACAGAATCCGTGCCGTTTATACGGGAAAGGCCGAGCCGTCGGAGGTTTCCCGTGGTCTGGAACAGAAACTGCCGTATTATATGATCCCTGCGGCCATGACACGGATAGAACGTATGCCGCTGAACAAGAACGGAAAGATTGACAGGAAAGCACTGGTGGAAATCGTGGCGTCCAGAAAGAAGAAGGCTGCACCAGGGGGAAATGCCTGATTCTGCGGAGTTTTAAAAGCGGCAGATGTATCTGCCGCTTTTAGAAGCAGGAAGGAGGGAATTATCTTGAAAACGGAAGAACTGATTCGTCTGGGGAGCAAATACAAGACTCCTTTGTATATTTTTGACTGCGACAGCCTGAAGGCAAGGGTCGACGCCATCCGTGAAAAACTGGGCCCGGAGGTTTCTCTCTGCTATGCCATGAAGGCCAATCCTTTCCTGACGGGGGAAATGGCGCGGCTGACGGACCGGATTGAGGTCTGCAGTCCGGGGGAAATGAAAATCTGCATCCGGGAAGAGATTGATCCGGCGAAAATCCTGCTTTCCGGCGTCCAGAAAGCGAAGGAAGATGTCCTGGAAGCGCTGGAATACGGCGTACGGACCTTTACGGCGGAATCCGTTTTCCAGATGCAGCTGCTGGATGAGGTGAGCAGGGAACAGAAAGTGCATATCTGTGTCTATCCCCGCCTGACCGCCGGCAGCCAGTTCGG
>CACZQT010000009.1 GCA_902783295.1 uncultured Lachnospiraceae bacterium | reverse complement strand
TTCTGACATACATCGTAAGCACAACCTGATTTGCGTTTTTTCCGCCAGGCTCAGGTGTTTTCATGGAGGCAGTGTTTCATTGCTTCGAACAGCCTATCCACGAAGATTGGTTTTTCGGTAAAGCTATCCATACCTGCTTCCAGGGCGGCCTTTCGGTCCTTTTCCTGAACGTTGGCCGATACTGCAATGATAGGAATGGAAGATTTGCTTCCGTCTTCAAGTGCACGGATCCTTCTGGTGGCTTCTATACCGTCCACATTCGGCATTATAATATCCATCAGAATCAGATCATAATAATCCACGGGATGAACTGTAATTTTATCCAGACAGTCCTGCCCATCCACCGCAAATTATATTTCCGCACCAGTCTGCATCAGCATTTCCCCAGCAATTTCCCGGTTGATTTCCATGTCTTCCACAACCAGGATTCTTTTCCCGGAAAAATCATATGGATCAAAATACTTTTTCTGGAACGCAGAAAGGCCTTTAAGGTGATTCTCCAGTTTGCCCAGGTGTTCAAAGCATGCGATATCCTCCTCGTTCTGCATTTGATTGCGACGGGAAACGCAGTTGATCGTTTTCAGCAGATATTCACCGGAGATACGGATGCTTTGAAGGTATCGGAAGACCATATCCTTATCATCATAATGGCTTGCCGCTATATCAGCACAGCCGAGGATGATATGCAGCGGCGTGCGGATATTCCGGGACATTTCAAAGACCTGTACCAGATTAGACGGCTGCCCTTCATCAATGCATTCTTTCATAAGATCATTCACGTTAACTCCCAGTATATCTGCCAGCTTTGGAAGCAGGGTGATATCTGGGAATGACAGTCCACGTTCCCATTTTGAAACGGCTGTCGCCGTGATATTCAGCTTTTCAGCCAGCTGGGCCTGTGTCATATGTTTCTGTGTCCGAAGAGACCGGATAAACGATCCGAGTGTAAATTGATTCATCTCTGTTCACCTCTTGAAAAACAATATCATCTGGGAAGCACGAAATCAATCGACCATTGGTCTACTTGGGACTGGTAAGTGGAAACAGATAAAAACAACTACAAAAAAGCATTACCCTGTGATAAGATACTATTACATGTATATTCTGTCACCTGAGAGAGGAGGTACGCGGTATGACAATATCAGAAATCATGAAATCGATCCGAAAAAAGGCAGAGCTTTCTCAGGCTGCATTTGCCAAAAGCCTGGCTGTCAGTGCATCTTCCATTGCATCTTATGAAGCGGGACGGCTGAAACCGAGTCAGACGGTTATTGAGAAAATCCGCGAAATCTATGGTGTGGATGTTGAGGCTGAAACAGCTGAAAAGCCCGCCCCGAAGAAAAAAGACAAGAAGCCTGTTGGAGAAAAGACTGCAGCTGCCGGAAAGGGAAAGAAATCTGGAAAAGAAAAAGCTGCCGGAAAGAAAGGAAAAGAAAAAGCTCCGGAGACAAAGGCTGAAAAGCCCACTAAAGCAGAAAAGCCTACTGAACCCGAAAAGCCTGCTGAACCTGTGAAGGAAGCAGGAAAGAAGAGGGAAAGAAAACCTGCTGCTAAGCCGCCTGTTAAAGTGGCGATCCAGTCTGTTATGGGTGGGAGTATTACCGTGGAAGAAATTCTGGCAAAGGTCAAGGCGGTCGCCCCAGATGCTGCGGAGATTTACGTAAAACCTGAAGAGAACAAGGCATATTACATTGGCAACGGTGTGGATGGTTTTGTATTGATTTGGGACTAAAGCTATGAGATCAGGACTTGGATGGCGCAGTCTGGATCCGATAGAAGCGGTAGCAGATGTTCATTCTATCGAGAACAAAGATATGCTCTTTCGCATTGCCTATGAAGCGCGAAACCCGGAGGCACGCCGCCTGGCGCTGCTGAAGATGGGAGACAAACGGCTTATGGCTGCTTTTGCGCAGTCTGATCCTTCTCCAATCGTGAGGAGACGAATGGTGAGAGAACTGGACGACATAGAACTGGTGCGTCGCATTGCGGAAGATGATGATGACAGATCAGTCAGGGATTCTGCTTGTCAGAGGCTCACACAGCTTGGAGAATAGATTTCCTGGATCGGATCTTTCTCTGAGCGGCGATGCCCCCGTATATGTCTGCCGTCAGCTTTCGTGCAGCTTTTTTTCGTAATGATCTGACCAGACATTACATGATACGTGAAGCGCCGTGACAATCTGCGGGCTTTATGATGTGTTTGCATCTATGAGGGCAGTACATGAGAAGGAGAAAACAATCTGAATTCACCAGAAAACCCTTTTATGACGGACCGATTGATATAAAACGCTGGAAAGCGCGGAAAAAAACAGATCAGCTGCGGAATAGAATTCGTAATTGGTTCAGGAAACACTTCCGGGCTGTGTGATTACTGAATTCTTTTTTCGACGGGGAAGGTTTCTTCCATCATGGAAGCAGTCGGAATAATGAGGTGTTTTTTATGTACAACATGCTGGAAAGTGTATTTGAACAGATTGTAAACTATGCGATTCTGCTTTCGGAGTTTGCCGGTGTAACTGTACTGGTGATTACGCTCGTCAAAAGCTTCCTGGGATGGGCGAGAAAAAATCCGGGGATTCGTCTTGCCCTGGCCCAGGGGATCGCGCTGTCTCTGGAATTCAAACTGGGCGGTGAGGTGCTTCGTACCGTTATCGTGCGGGAATGGAGTGAGCTGATAATCCTTGGCGCCATTATCGTCCTTCGGGGAGCACTGACCTTCCTGATTCACTGGGAAATTAAAAATGAGAAAAAGGACGCCCAGATTCAGCACCCTGGATGAAAGCCTGAAGGCGGTCTTAGGTTAATAATCATCTCATAAACACAGCAGCGCCTCTGAACCGGCCATTGGCTCAGAGGCGTTGTTCTTTATTTCTAAAAAACTGATTCTATCGGAAAGCTGTCTGGAATCAGATCCTTCTGGTTTCGCTCCATCATGCATAGCTGTGAATTCCAGGAAGGAAAGTATTCACGCCGATGTATGTAAAGAGGACACAAATAAACCCGATCACTGCAAACACAGCTGCGGCCCGGCCCTCGGTTCCTTTCCGGATCCGCAGGTGCAGGTAAACGGAATAGATGATCCAGGTGACCAGGGACCAGGTTTCTTTGGGATCCCAGGACCAGTAGCTCCCCCAGGCCCTTTCAGCCCAGATGGCCCCTGTTACAATGGTAAAGGTAAGGAACAGCAGTCCCAGCGCTATACTGCGGTAGCTGATGATATCCAGCTTTCCCCGGTCCGGAATATGCCGGTCCAGGAAGCCTCTTCCGGTCATCCGGTCCCGCAGCAGGAAAATCACGGAGAGGACGAAAGATACTCCGAAGGAGCCATATGCGATGATCGCGGTAGAAACGTGGAACCCCAGCCAGTTGCTGCGCAGCGCAGGCATCAGTTCATGCACCTCCCGGCTCTGCATGGCTGCATAGCCGATGATTACGAACATGACCGGAGAGGCAAAGGCTCCCAGTACAGGGAAAGAAAAGCGAAGAATAAACACGAGGCTGACCAGACAGATACCCCAGGCGAAGCTGGTGGCAAATTCATACTGGTTGGTCATCGGCAGACGCCCTGCCCCAATGCCGCGGGAAACCAGCGCACAGGTATGCAGCACCCATCCCACTGCCTGCAGGCAAGTAGCCAGACGGGCAAGCCCTTCCTTCCGCGCCGCAATGAATAAGAAATAAAAGATCATCGCCGCGAAATACAGGATCATAACGACTGTAAAAAGCGTGTTCTCTATGTGAAGCATCTGTTCATTCATCCGTTTCTTACCTCTTCCGTTATTTTGGTCTCACTGTTTTTTTCGTCGATTCCGCTACTTCTGCCTCAACCGTTTTTTTCGTCGATTCTGTTTCTTCTGCTTCACCCGTTTTTTCTGTCGGTTCTGTTTCTTCTGCCCTGTCTGCTACCCCCGCTGTTCCTCCGGCCTTCCGAACAGCTTCCAGAAACTGCTCGCGGAAAATGGCGCCGCCTTTACTGCCTTCTGCAGTCACTCTCCAACTGCCGTCTTCCGCTTTTTCAGCACAGGCTTTTGCGGGCAGCAGATAGAAAGCAAGAAACAGTCCCAGCATAGTCAGCAGGCCTCCGGCCAATGCCAGAGAGATAAAAGAATCTTTCTTGATCTGGATCAGCGTATAGTTCTGCGGTTCTGAGAAGGTGACGACATAGTCATCGATCGTCAGTTCTTCTTCCTGCAGCAATACGTTCATCCCCAGGACCGACCCCTGATAGTACACCGTATAAAGATACGCCGGGTTACGGAGCTGCCCACTGGCTGTCTTCGGCATACCGCCTTCGTCCTTTACATAGTCCGGATAAAAAGCATTCAGAAGAATGACCAGCTCCGGTTTGTTTTCCACCGGGACATATTCCCCGGCACAGAGCACGACATCCTGCAGGTCCTGCCCGTTCTGAGTGATATGTACTTTCGCGGCCCACCCGGTGGAATTCTGGTAGTATTTCATCCCGAAAAGCGACGCCGGATGGTTCACGCTTATTTCCGCGCTTTCTCTCCTGGCCTCACTCCGGCCGGAACGTTCCGGATCCTCCGTGACGGTGATCTCTGCGGTATACTGGCTTACGGTATCGTCTTCGCGCAGGCCGACGGTAAAATCATCGATCGTCAGGAAAAACGCCGTATCACCGATCTGCCGTGTCTGCCCCGGAACCCCGTACACGGTATATTCTTTTTTAGTAAGCTGCCCCAGCGAAAATCCTGCAATCAGCAGCAGGATCCCGAGATGGCAGGTCCAAGCCCCCCAGAGACCGGCCAGGTTCCTTCGGGCAAAAAGGCGCTCTCTTCCCTCCCGGGTGACAGCCGGTTTCGGTCCGGAAAAGTGCATAGCCGCAAAGAAAACGCCGGGATCGGCAATGCCGTCTGCCGCCAGTCCACCAAAGAACTGTGCGGGATCCGCTTCTCTGCGGCAGCGTCGTACCAGCTGCGGAAACCGCAGCAGATTGCATAGAAGCAGATTCAGGCACAGGAAGGCACTGATCAGCACAAACCACCAGCTGTGGAAAGCATCATCCAGATACAGCCACCTGATCAGCGCTGCTGTCCTTTCGGAATACTGTGCGGCATACCACTCATAACTCTGCCCCTGCGGAATAAAGCTGCCTGCAGAGCAGGTAGCTGCGAGAATAACCAGCAGAATTACAGCAAACTGCATGGAAGACAGGAATCTTCCGATTTTCTTCATCATCTGCATGACTGATCAGCGCACCAGCAGGGCCATTCCCTGGCGGATCTTTCTTTCCGCAGTATCCAGGCAGTTAAAGGAAAGCTGTGAATTGTGGGCACCCTCGGAGTTTTCCACATAGCAGAAGTCGAAGTACCACTGGGCATCCCGGTGCAGCTTCCGCACCCGTTCCAGCTGTTCTTCCGTCATTTTGCCCTCGGCAACGGCGGCAGCCAGCTTGTCCTTGAATTCCGAAAGCATGTTCCCGACCTCGGTTTCCCGGGCGGTCACACGGGCCTGCAGCTTATGCACAAAGTCCACCATATCCGTATCCCCGTGACAAGTGGCGCACAGTGAAAGCGCTGTGCTGCTGTTCAGCGGGCTGACCAGCATATGGCTGTGATAGATGGTTCCGTCCTCTGCCTGTTCGATAGGCATATGGCAGTCTGCACAGTTCAGCAGCGCCGCATGCTTCCCGCCCAGGAAGGTCTCCATCTCCGGATGCTGGGCTTTCAGCATCTTCGTGCCGGTGCTCTCCTGCACCCAGTCATAGAAATCAAAGCTGTCGTAATACGCCAGGATCTCCGAAGGAGCCATACTGTCCTTATCGTGGTAAGGCATCATGGCTTCATTGTCTTCCCGGGTAAAATAGTACTCAATATGGCACTGCCCGCAGGACAGGACGGCCGGGTCGATCTCCTCCATGGCATCGCCCAGTGCCTTATAGGCATAGGAATGGGTTACCACCAGCTTGCCGTTATTCCCCGCGTCGTTTCCGTGGCAGGTATAGCAGCTGATATTCTCTTCCATCATTCCCAGAACTTCATCGAAATCCATCTTATAGACGGCAAGGCCCTGATCATTGACCAGTTTGGCAAAATTGGGGGACTTACAGGTCAGGCAGTTGGCCTTCGGATGCGGCCTCTGGGTATCTGCCACATCCTCCAGGGTGTATTCATGCCCCCTGGCACCGCCGTAGTCCTTGGAAAAGCCATAGCCTTCATAGATATTCACCAGATACGGATCCTGTTCCAGATAATCGGTGATATAGCTGTTGTCCGCATTGGCTTTCATACTCATCACAATATCAGGATATACCTCTTTCCAGTCATTCGCATTGATCGTACCGTCTTTTCCCGTAGCCTGCGGGGCTTCCACCTCCTTATAGGAGATATCCTCTCTGGTCAGCGGTCCCAGGGAACCGCGGTTTTTCAGATGGTACATCAGGTCATTGTCTCCGACCAGCGCTCCGATAAAAATCACCGACAGCACCAGAATGACGAGAGCGGCAATTCCTTTCCATGCTGTATTCTTTTTCATTTCCGCATCACCTCAATTCTCACCGGCTTCCGCCGCTGCCTTCTCTGCCGCTGCCTTCTCCGCTTCCGCTTTCTTTGCCGCGGCGGCTTTCATCCGGTCGGACATGGTTATGACCTTTACCGGGCATTTGGATACACAGGCACCGCATTGGGCACAAGTTTCGTAGTTCACATGCGCCAGATTGCCTTCTACATGAATGGAATCGAACTTACATTGTTTTTCACAGAGCCCGCAGCCGATGCAGCCTGCTGTGCAGACCGCTTTCACCTGAGGACCTTTATCATGGCTGGAGCACCGGACCGCCACCTGCTTCTTTTCCGGCTTCAGTTCAATCAGCCCGCGGGGGCAGGCTTTTACGCAAAGCCCACAGGCAACACATTTCTTCGGGTTTACAACCGCCACACCGTTTATCACGTGAATGGCGTCTGCGGGGCAGATCTTCGTGCACGAGCCGAAACCCAGGCAGCCGTAATCACAGGATGTCACAGAAACACCGGCCAGAACAGCGGCGCGACAGTCCTGGATGCCTACATAGTTCCCCTGGTTCGCGGTGACATCACAGGTTCCGCTGCAGCGCACAAAGGCAGTTTTTTTCTCGGCCGCTTCCGCCGATACTCCCATGATCTCCGCCACTTTTTCGGCGACTGGGGAGCCGCCCACCGGACATCCGTTTACCGGAGCTTCTCCTTTCGAAATTGCTGCTGCCATGGCATCGCAGCCGGCATAGCCGCAGGCGCCGCAGTTGTTCCCGGGAAGGACTTCCCGGACGGCGGCTTCCTTCTCATCGACTTCCACATAGAATTTTTTCGCGGTAAATACCAGCCCGAACCCTACGATGATGCCGACAACCGTTATCACAAGCGTCGTTAAAATGATTCCCTGCATACTGATCCCTCCCTAGAATGAAAGCCCCGAAAAGCCTATGAAGGCAATCGACATCAGGGTGGCGCAGATCAGTACAATGGGAGCCCCCCGCAGCGGTGCGGGAATATCCTCCTCTCGAATCCGGCTCCGGATCCCGGCGAGCAGTACAATAGCAATGGTATATCCGACCGCTGTACCGAAACCTGAAAGCACCGACTCCACAAAATTGTACCCGTCCTGGACATTAGTCAACGCAACGCCGAGCACCGCGCAGTTGGTGGTGATCAGCGGCAGGTAAATACCCAGTGCTTTATAAATGGCAGGGGAGGTTTTTTTCAGGAACATCTCTACAATCTGGACCAGGGCGGCAATCACCAGGATGAAGACGATGGTCTTCATATAATCCATGTCCAGAGGTTTCAGCACGTGGTCGTACAGAAGGCTGGTAACCGCGGAAGCGATGGTAATGACGAAAATCACCGCGCCTCCCAGGCTGGCCGCGGCCTTCATCTGTTTGGACACGCCCAGGAAAGAACAGATTCCTAGGAATTGGATGAGCACTACGTTATTGACCAGTGCCCCGGCGACGATAATCAGGATCAAATGTTTCATTTCATCGCCTCCTCCACTTTTTCACACTTCTCGAAACAGTTGGCACAGCATCCATCGCAGTCTTCCACCAGCTGGCGCTGGCGGGTCTTGATTCCCCGGAAGTTCAGGATCGCAATGATGCAGGCGATAACCAGGAATGCGCCGGGAGGCTGTACAAAGATCCCGATCGGCTCAATGCTCTCCGGAAGGACAGCCCTCCCGAATACCGAACCGTTCCCCAGAAATTCGCGGATCATTCCAGCGAGGGTCAGCGAGCAGGTAAAGCCGAGCCCCATTCCGAGCCCGTCCATGATGGCCAGGCCGGGAACGGCTTTGTTGGCATAGGCTTCCGCACGGCCCAGGATGATGCAGTTGACTACGATCAGCGGAATATAGATACCAAGCGCGTCATACAGGAAGGGCAGGTAGGCCTGGATCAGCAGTTCCGTGACCGTCACCAGGGAAGCCACGATCACGATATAGGCCGGCAGGCGCACCGCATCTGGAATCACCTTCCGCAGCAGGGAAATGACCAGGTTGGAAAGAATCAGCACGGCTGTCGTGGAAAGCCCCATGCCGATGCCGTTCAGCGCACGGGTGGAAACCGCCAGCGTCGGGCACATGCCGAGCATCAGGATCAGCGTCGGGTTCTCTTTGACCAGTCCGTTATACAGTCGTTCTGCGTACTTATTCATGGCTGAGTCCCTCCTTTCGCCATACGGTAGAAATCCAGGGCCGCATTCACTGCGTTTACCACCGCGCCGGAGGTTGTAGAGGCGCCGGATACCGAATCGATATTGGCATCGGATTCCGTCTTCCCGTTCAGGACGAAGGCATCCACCTTTTTGCCGGCGAACTGGTCCTTAAAGGCAGGTTCATCCGCCCGCATGCCCATGCCCGGCGTCTCGTTGAGTGCCGTGAAGGAAATGCCTGTCACCCTGCCCTCCGGGTCTATGCCGACCGTGAGGGTAATGTCCCCGTCAAAGCCTTCCGCGCTGGTTACACTGATGGCCGTCCCGGCCAGACAGCCGTCTGCATCCTTTCCGGCCACCGCACTGTTGATGGTGACTCTTCCAAAATCACTCCCGTAAACGTCTCCACCCACTTCCGAGAGCAGGCGTTCCAGGTCATCATCTGTTTCAAAAGTCTGTGCGGCAGGAATCACTGCCTGGTAGGAAGCGCTGTTCGCAAGCAGCTTCTGCTCTTCGATGGTGCTCTTTGTCATGGTGAACACGCCGCTCAAGGCAAAGCCGGACACCAGCGTGATCACTGCCAGTACCATGACCGGTACGGGGATCCGCTGGAGCAGATTCTTTTTCGGCTCGCCGCGCTGCAGGGCCATGGCCTCCTTCCGGTAAGCATAGGGCTTCGGAACCACGAAGATATCGATCAGCGGTACAAACAGGTTGGAAATAATGATGGAATAGCTGAACGCATCCGGAACACTGCTGAACACACGGAACATCGCGCCCAGAATGCCGATCAGCGCCCCGTACAGGATTCTTCCCGGCCGCGTCACCGGGGAAGTCGTATAATCTGTTGCCATAAAGAAGGCGCCCATCATCACACCGCCGCCGCACAAATGCGCCAGCAGGAATTTCGGATCCACGCCCTGTCCGCCAAATACTACCAGGAAGATGGTAAAAGAGATCAGCACGGAGAGGACGATATCACCGTTGATGATGTCCAGGACCCACAGCGCCAGACCGCCGATCAGCAGCGCCAGGATGCAGCTTCCGATAACCGCATTGGTTCTTCCCAGAAACATCTGGGTAATGCTGACGGCCCGGCCGGCCCGCATGGTCATCATCGGGGTGGCAGAAGTAATTCCATCCACCTTATAGGATGAAACCGTACTGCTGAAGGAGATCAATACGAAGCATCGTCCTGCCAGCGCCGGATTGATAAAGTTCTTGCCCAGCCCGCCGAAGCAGCATTTTGCCACCAGGATCGCAAACATGGAGCCGCAAAGCGGGACATACAGCGGCACGGACGGGGCCAGGGACAGAGCGAGCAGCAGGCCGGTGATCACTGCGCTGCCATCTGAAATGGTGACCGGCTTCCGGCAGAACATGCAGAATGCATATTCCGAGGCCACCGCAGTGGCTACGGAAACCAGAAGCACCAGGAACGCATGAAAACCATAGTACCATACGCCCATGATGGTAACCGGGGCAAGGGCTGCCACCACCGTCCACATGATTCTCTGAGTGGTCAATCCGTCCCGGGTATGAGGGCTGGCGGAAAGATTGTATGCAGTACTCATTTTTCACCTCCCGCCGCACGGATCCTGCGGGCTGTCTGAATCTCCGCCTTTGCCTGCCGGAACATCTGGGTCAGAGGCCTTTTGGCCGGGCAGATGAAGGTACAGGAGCCGCAGAGGACACATTCCATCCCGTAAAGCTTCTTTTCAAAACGGTCCAGGTCGCCGGCTTCATAGGCTGCCGCCATCATCTGCGGAAGAAGGCCGGCCGGACATGTCGGAAGGCAGCGCCCGCACCGCAGGCAGGCGGTGGCCTGCTTTTCAGCTGCTTCGTTATCATCGGTCAGCAAGAGCGTCAGGCCGTTGTTGTTTCTCTGCACCGGAACATCCAGGGAGCCCATGGCGATGCCCATCATCGGACCTCCTGCCAGGATTTTTTTTGGTTCAGCCCCTTCTTTCAGGCCGCCGGCCGCTTCCAGAAGGTCCCGGAAGCCGGTTCCCTCACGCACCCAGAAATTTCCCGGATGCGAGACGGCATCTCCACTGACTGTCATCACATGAGACAGCAGCGGTTCCCCATAAAGTACCGCTCTCCCGATGGCATAAACCGTACCAACATTGTCCACCAGGCAGCCCACATCTGCCGGCAGCATGTCTGCAGGATAGTCAATTCCCGAGATCACCCGGATCAGGCTGTGCTCGCCGCCCTGCGAGTATTTGGTCGGCAGAACCTGCACACGCATTTTCTGTCGGCCGGATACCGCTTTCTGCATGGCTGCCGCAGCTTCCGGTTTGTTATCCTCGATGCAGACGACTCCTTCCGCATTCGGAAACAGCGCCAGCATTACCTCAAGGCCATCTGCAATTTCTGCGGCGTTTGTACGCATCAGCTGGTCATTGCACGTCAGCCAGGGCTCGCATTCCGTACCGTTGACGATCACATAGCGGATGGCCTGCGGATTTTTCGGCGCCAGCTTAACATGCGTGGGAAAGCCCGCGCCTCCCAGGCCTATAATACCTGCGGCCTTCACACGGGAGAGGATTTCTTCCGTCCTCAGTGCCGTAAACTCATCCCGCTTGTCCCAGTTCCCGGTACAACGGTATTCACCGTCATTCTGGATTACAATGCAGTCCATCATCCGTCCGGATACGGTACGTCGTTTTTCCAGAGCTTTCACAGTACCGGAGCAGGAGCAGATTACATGCGCCGAAACGAAACCGTCTGCTTCGGCCAGGATCTGCCCGGCCAGCACCGGGTCGTTTTTCTTGACGACTGGTCTGGCAGGTGTCCCGATATGCTGACCCAGCAGGAAAACGAGATCTCCCTTTGGATCTGCACTGCGCAGCGGTACATCTCTGGAACGTTCCTTGCATTCCTTCGGATGTACTCCGCCGCGAAAAGAATTTCCAACCATAGTTATTTACCCCTTCTTTCTAGCTGAAAAGTTCCTCCAGGGCACCCATATCCAGGATGGATATCATCGGAGGCGCATAAGAGAGGATGCCGGCCTCCTCCAGCCGCTTCAGTTCCCTGTGGAGCGAAGTGCGGGAGACGTTCATCAACATGGCCCATTTTGAGACAGACCCGGGAATGCACACCTTGTCCTTTCCGGACTCTTTCACCTGCATCAGAAGCCAGAAGGCTGCTTTTTTGGCAATTCCGTTATAAGAAAGCAGCTCCATCCGCTGCTGCAGCATGTATGTTGCAGTGCCAATCTCTGTGGTAAAATTTTCCAAAATCTGTACATTCTTCTGCAGAAGCCCTAACAGATCTTCTCTTCGGAACATCATCACCGTGACCGGCTCCAAAGCAACCAGGTCGCAGGGATATTTCCGGTTCTTCGAGAATACAGCAGCCGACCCGATCGTTTCTCCCGGTATGCGGGTGGATACATTGACCTGGCTTCCATCCAGAAAAAACTTATGGGCTTCCACACGTCCCTCCAGAATGATGCCGATCCTTAACGCCGGTTCCATCAGGCGAAAAATCGTCTCGTCTTTTTCATAGCACTGAATGTAATGCGGCGTCCCTTCCAGGATTTCCCTCAATTCAGCAGCGGGCACTTTGGAAAACAGCGAGCTTTTCTCAAGTACGGAATAATCCATTGCGGACCCCCTATATCTTATGTTGCCTCTACTATATACTATATATTAAAAATCATTTCATTGCTGTATCTGGAGATACAGTTCTTGAATAAAACCAGGGAAAGATCGTATGTATAAAAGCGCTGGCGAAGGAATGAAGATCGAACACATTGCCATGTATGTGAAGAACCCGGAGCAGCCAGAGATTTTTTGTGGCTTATCTTGGCGGTTCGTCCAATGACGGCAAAAGAAAAACGCCTTTGAGCCAACGTGGTTCAGAGGCGTTGCTGCATATATGATGTTATTATTATCCCAGGATCTTTTTCAGGTCTTCTTCCGGGGTGCTGATCGGGGCAATGTTGTAGTTTACGACCAGATAACTCAATACATTCGGGGAAACGAATGCGGGAAGCGAAGGGCCGAGCCGGATGTTCCTGATGCCCAGATGCAGCAGCGTCAGAAGGATACATACGGCTTTCTGTTCATACCAGGAGAGAATCATGGAAAGCGGGAGATCGTTTACACTGCAGCCAAAGGCCTCTGCGAGGGCAGCTGCGACACGGATCGCGCTGTACGCATCGTTGCACTGGCCCATATCCATGATGCGGGGCAATCCCCCAATCGTACCGAAATCCAGATCCAGACGGGCATTCTTCGAAAATGTCGCCTGATTAGCATACGCTAATAAATTGAATACTGTCTTCTGCCAATCATATTAGCTTCAGCAGCTTTCAAACAGAGAGAATATCCCGCCTTTACACGGATTTACATCCCCGCACAGGGATGCACCCCGGGTATTTCCCTTCTGTTAGCTGTAAGCGCAGTATCGCCATTTGGGGGTGCGGACAAAATCCTGGACCACAATAGCGGTAAAGGAGAAGACCGCACATGTACTCTTACGAACAAAGAATAAAAGCAGTTGAATTATATATTAAATACGACCGTAAAGAACTGAAACAGCTGCTTTCAATAAACTTCCTGATTGAACGGCACTTAGCAGTCCCATTGGATTCGGGATAGCTTGCCGAAGCGCTTGAGCTCGATTTTGTTCATAAATAAACCGTAGACGATTACGCTTAACAGCAATCATACGATATTCTTCAATTGTATCCATCAAACTTGTTATTTGTGCTTGCGTATTAGTATCTACAGCATTGGGATATATATCATTTACAAGTGAAGAATAGGCTGATTCCAAAAACAACTGATTTCCTTTATCTTCATTAATTTTCTGTGTCAACACAGTCATATAGTTCAACATATTTATCGAATTACGCTGCGTCAACGTAAGATTTTCCTCATATTCATTCTCAATATCATCAATACTGTTTTCTTCCTGTAGATCAACATCATTGGCATAATAAACGTCAGATTCTTCTGACGAAATAATGATATTATCCGGCTCCAGTTCCTTCCCAGCGCTAACAGAATCATTATTATTTTTACTTGCAATCTCTTCCGCTTGTTTCTAAATTATTGTCAAAAAACCATACCAATGACAAATATGTTGACCATGACATTTCAGCTCGTCCGGTTTCTATTGCTGAATATGTTTGGCGCGAAATACCAAGTAAATTGGCCAATTCACCCTGTGTAATTCCAGCTCGAACACGCAGCGGAGTAAGTTCTTTTGTCATCGCCTGAATATAATAATTCTTTTCCTCAACCGATAAAGACCATCTTTCGGAACTCATACGGCTCTCCAGTGCAATTGTGATAGTTCAGATAAAACAATTGTAGCAAGTGTATCGTTTCCTGTCAACACTCTCATATATTATGTGGTTTATTTTGTCATTATTCAATATGTTTACAATCGGATAAAACAACACAATCCGCTTATATCCAGTTTACTTGCTTTGAATGAATCCAATTGAAGGATACCCCCCATGGGTGAGACGATCGTGCAGTTTCCTGATGGTTTTCTCACACTCTCCAAGGGTAGAGGCTTTATCTGGCTCTTTTCTGCCAGCTCGAAATAAATTAGATGACATAGGAGCATCATTTATTATTGTTTTGAGCAAGCAAATCCCTCACTCATGTTATTGTACCTTTGAAGAAGTAAATTCCAGCCTGTACTGGAATTTACTTTTACAATCGAGGAGTTAAAAAGTTTTTTTAAAAAACTATTGACATCCAACCGGTTCTGTTGTAGTATATGAATCGGAAAGTGCCTGTTCCGTTATTTTGTTGTACCATTTTTTATGGTGAGCAATCGGAAAACAGACACTTATTTTTTTATCCCTGGCGAAAGGATGGATATTATCATGCTGAGCACAAGACTTACGTACAATACGGTCATAACAAAGTCTGAACCCCGCCGCAGCAGCGAGGCTCTGTTTCCGTACGCATTTTTCGGCATGGGACGGGATATTTGGGGAAAAGTGTACCATCGGATAAAGCCATGGCGCATACCGGCAGTGTAAAGCGGGTGCGTAAAAAAGTGTCTGTATTTCAAAACAGAAGGGCTTATCCGAAGGGAAAAAAGATCTTTTACCCGGGAGATAAGCCCTTTTTCGTTTGTTTCCGGTATTTCTTCGCTTCATTAGTGTTCAGCGGACAGCATACCTGGCTTCCAACCAGGAGGGACCGGTTCAAATCCGGTATGAGGCTCTGATGGCAAAGCAGGCACTTTCCATCAATTTAAAATTTCATAACTGTCCGCCACAGGCACGGCGGACAGTACATCGCGCGGTGTTGTAATGGAAGCATACTGGTCTCATACGCCAACGGTGCGGGTTCAAATCCCGTCTGCGCAACTGTTTCCCGTAAACAAACCACAAAAACAGACGGCACCAGGAACAAAACCTTCTCGTGGTGGTGCTGATCTTGACGAATTTGTTCAAAAGGGTGGTTTCGGCTCTTTGAGATAAACCCAGTGATGGGGATAAAGGGATGCAAATCCCGACTTGCCG
>CACZQT010000008.1 GCA_902783295.1 uncultured Lachnospiraceae bacterium | reverse complement strand
GGAATAATACGGGCCCGGTTCAGCATTCTGGCTGCTGTCTTATATACAATCTCGTTCACCAGGGAAGATTTCCCGGAGCCGGATACGCCGGTCACGCAGGTAAAGACTCCCAGGGGAAAACGCACGTCGATTTTCTTCAGATTATTCTGTTCCGCGCCGTATACTGTGAAGAAGCCCTTTGGCTGTCTGCGGCTTCCCGGTACCGGAATTTTCTTCCGGCCGGCCAGATAATCCCCGGTAATCGATGCCGGGTTGTTCATGATATCCTCTGCCGTGCCGACTGCCACCACTTCACCGCCGTGCTCTCCGGCGCCGGGGCCGATATCCACAATATAATCCGCCATTCTCATGGTATCCTCGTCGTGTTCCACAACGATCACCGTATTCCCCAGATCGCGGAGGCGGCACAGTGTTCTCAGCAGCTTGTCATTGTCCCGCTGATGCAGGCCGATACTGGGTTCGTCCAGAATATAGGCCACGCCTACCAGCCCGGAACCAATCTGGGTCGCCAGGCGGATCCGCTGCGCCTCTCCGCCGGACAGAGAGCCTGCCGACCGGCTGAGCGTAAGGTAATTCAGGCCGACATCGTTCAGAAAGTTCAGCCTGGCCATAGTCTCCTTCAGAATCGTACCGCTGATGGCCTGCTGCATAGGCGTAAGCTTCAACGTCTTCAGATAGTCCCTGCATTCCCGGATCGGGAGGCAGGTAAGGTCATATATATTCTTGTCTCCGACGGTAACAGCCAGCGAAGACGGCTTCAGGCGCTGTCCATGACAGGTCTCGCAGGGGATGATCTCCATAAAAGTTTCGTATTCCGCCCGTACGGAGGATTCCTGCGGCGTCTCCCGGTATCTGCGCTTCAGGTTGCCGATCAGCCCTTCGAAAGCCACGGAATACGTCCCGCTTCCATGATCCCCCTCGTAATATACAGGAATTCTCTCCCCTTTGGTGCCGTATGTCAGCAGGTCCTGCACATCCTGCGGATAGTCCTGCCAGGGCGTATCCAGGCTGAAGCCGTAATGCTCCGCCATGGCTTTCAGAATCGCATGGGTATAACTGCCCGGTTTGGAGCAGGATACCCAGCCCGGGGCAGTGATTGCCCCTTCGTGTATGCTGATGGTCGGATTGGGCACGATCAGACGGATGTCAAACTCCATCGTATAGCCCAGGCCCAGGCAGGCCGGGCAGGCTCCGAAGGGGTTGTTAAAGGAAAAGCTGCGTGGCTCCACCTCTTCTACGCTGACGCCGCAGTCCGGACAGGCAAAGTTTTCGCTGAAGTTCAGGATCTCCTCCTGCGGTTCTTCCTGGCCGCCATCCGCCTGTGCGCCATCTCCCTCCGGCCTGCGGCGGCTCACCAATACCTCCATGATGCCGCCGGTAAGTCCCATCACCGTTTCGATAGAATCCGTGAGACGTTTGGCGATTCCTTCCCGCACCACCAGGCGGTCCACCACGATCTCGATGGTATGCTTGATGTTCTTGTCCAGCCGGATTTCTTCTCCCAGATCGTACATATTCCCATCCACCATGACACGGACATAGCCGGCACGGCGGGCGTTTTCCAGCACCTTCTCATGCATACCCTTGCGGCCGCGCACCACCGGCGCCATCAGCTGCATCCGTGTGCCCTCAGGCATGGAGAGCAGCTGGTCCACCATCTGGTCTACGGTCTGCCGGTGAATCTCCCGTCCGCAGTTCGGGCAGTGGGGAGTCCCGATTCTGGCGTACAGCAGACGCAGGTAATCATAGATTTCCGTTACAGTACCCACCGTAGAACGGGGGTTGCGGTTTGTGGATTTCTGGTCGATGGAAATGGCCGGGGACAGGCCTTCGATGCTCTCTACGTCCGGTTTTTCCATCTGGCCCAGAAACTGTCTTGCATAGGAAGACAGCGACTCCATGTAGCGGCGCTGACCCTCGGCATAGATGGTTTCAAAAGCCAGGGAAGATTTTCCCGAGCCGGATACGCCGGTCAGAACCACCAGCTTCTCCCTGGGAATCTCTACGCTGATATTCTTCAGATTGTGCTCTTTCGCACCGCGGATTTTGATATATTTTGTTTCAGGCATAGTATCCTCTTTCAGTATGCGTTCTCCTCACCTGTCTAAATGCCACCTCAGTATAGCAGATTCCCGGCCAGAAGGGAAGAGAGGAATCGAACAAATTTTCGATTCCGCAGGCATCTCTCTGCCACCCCACTGCAGTATTGTACCGGTACATACGGGAAGCGGGAACACAGCGGGAAATATCCTTTCCGCCCCCCTTGAAATCAATGGGATCTGTACTGTATATTTAAGGAAATAACAGCCTTTGGGGGGAGAAGAAAGGAGAAATCATCATGAAGACAAAAATCGTACTGGGTGTAGACAACGGCAAAACGGAGTTTGAACACTGGACAGCCGGCGACGGCATATATGCCATTCAGTGCCCCGGTTTTCTTCCGGGTCCCGGGCGTCTGCCCGGCTGGGGTTATGTTATTTCCTATGTGGTCACCGGAAACGAAAAAGCCATGCTGATCGATACCGGTTTCGGAAACGCAGATCTCAAAGCCTATATTGAAAAGAATATCACGGCACTCCCCCTGACAGTCATTAACACGCATATTCATCCGGACCATTCCGGAGGAAACGGCCAGTTTGATGTCGTCTGGGTCGAGGAGCATGAAAAATCCGATCCGGAAGGTGTTTACTTCTATAAGATTCCCGGTATGCGGGATGCCTGTGACGCGGTAAAGGAAGGCGGCGAATATCACTTCGCGTTCCTCAAAGACGGGGAAAAAATCGATCTGGGCGGCCGTGAAATCGAAGTCCGCTGGATTCCCGGACATACACCGGGTTCCATCGCCCTGTTTGACTGGAAAACAAAATTGCTGATCTCCGGCGACGCAATTCTGAAGCGCGTCTTCTACGGTTCCGGCGTTCCTTTCAGCCGGTACCGTGCCGCTCTCGTGAAAACCAGAGAACTGCCGGTCGCGGATATTATCAGCGCGCACTGGCCGGAGCCGCTCGGCGCGGATTTCATTGATAAGATGATCTATCTGATCGACACCTTTGACCCGGAAAAGGCAGAGCCTGCCGGCTGGAGCGAACCCGGTATGGCAGGGGTGGACATGCGTATGTTCTGTTACGGAAAAGACTTCGACGATCCGGACTTTGTCGCCGTAAGCTTTATTATGGATCAGCTGGAGCAGATTATGAAATAACGCATCCCGGCTAAAAATCCACGGAGGAATTATCACTGCCTCCTCTGC
>CACZQT010000007.1 GCA_902783295.1 uncultured Lachnospiraceae bacterium | reverse complement strand
CTGCTCTCGTGGTGGGTGACATGCTGAACAGCGATTATGAGTTTTACGCGGAATGCGCTCATGCCGCCTCCGTGATCAAAGAACTGTACCCCATGGATCTTACGGCCGAATACGGAGGAGAAGACAGAAACCCCTTCGTGGCGTTTTTCACCTTTAACGAGCGGCAGGAAATGCGCTATAACAGCCACATTGTGATCTTCACCGGCGATAACGACGGAATAGGCGCATGCTTCGTCATCAGTTCGGCCGCAAGCGCCATGAACATGGATGCATCCTATATCATGGAATACACCAGCCTTCTAGGGTTAAGCAACCTGGACGTAAGGCTGTATACCGGAGACGCGCTGTCCTGGATGATGGGCTGGAATGATGAGAATCCCTATTCTGTTGACCTTTCCGCCAACTGGGGTGATTCGTATGGTCCGGCAGCGGTCAATTTGGTGGAAACTCTTGCCTATTCGCCGGATCTGCTGAAACTGTTCTGCAGTCTGAACGTGGAAGGAATCGATTGCAGGGCGTTCTGGGTACAAGGTGCCAGTGAAAGAATGCGCCTTGTTGAAAAGAGTCTTTCGGAAGCTCGCTTTATCTCCGGGGAGTTGTTCCAGAAGGTCCGCTATGAAGAAGATGGTGAAGCAGCCGTGACGGACTTTCTGAGCCGGAATGAGGATGTTCTGCTGGATCAATACAGAATCGGGGAACAGCCTGCCGTGATAGGGTCTCTGGGCTGGTCTGCAGAAGGGGACAATCTGGAGGTTCTTCCGGAAGGCGCAAAGGTTCTGATCGTCTTCCACCGGTTTGCGGAAGATGCCGTGGATGTGACGGGAATCGACTGGCGGCTGCAGGCGGCCGTACCGATCAGCCATATGCCGGAGACCCCGGATGATGTCGATTATATCATTTACTGCGATGTCACCTATGATGGGGATAAGTATGTTCAGGGAAACCTGGAACTGATCTACCCGCACAGCCACATCACGGTCCACGACGCCGAAAGCGGTAAGATCGTAAAAGATCTGGGCACCGTCGAGCGCCGTCTGGAGAGCCACGAGCTGGTCGCGAGGACGATCACGTACTGGACCCCCTCCACCACACAGACCTGGGAAGCCATCCAGAGTGTATTTCCAGTTCCTGTGAAAGAAGAAGACAAGGCGCAGTCATCGGACGGCATTTTCTCCTATGTCCACGATCCCCGTGAAAATCCCGAGGCAATGGCGGATATCGTGGAGAATCCCGATGCTGTATATGGTTTTTCTCCAGATCCCGAATCAAAGCGCCTGGGGGCTTATGCAGAATACGACTGGACGGATCCGGAATTAGTGGCGCAGGCGCAGGCAGATCGCCGGGCATATCATGAATCCATGGATTCCATGACAGACATCCTTTACCGGATGCGAGAGGAAGGCGCGTCGATCGAAGAAATGGCGCGTGCTGTTTCGGAGGAGCGTAACCGTCTTCGTCTCGAATCCTATGATGGCGATCCCGAAGGCCTGGCAGCGGTGAAGAAAAGCAATCTGGAAACCTACGGGCAGGAAGAAGGGCCGACACCGGATCAGCTGTTTGAAAAATACGGTACCTGGACTGCCGTCTTGCAGAAGGCCTTCAGTCCCAACATGGGAATGGATGCATGCTGCGGGTTGTACGATGAGTATTACTGGCTCTATATAGAGCTCGGGTATGTGGAATAAAAGTGCAGCTTTTCAGCACGAGTCTGGCATGGGTGCGACTTGTAACAAAAAATAAAAAACAGGCTCTTGACAAATAGAGCAACTGTGTTTACAATCGGGAACCATAAAGGCAATGGCGTCTTGGAATTTTTCCAAGGCGCCTTTTCGTATTTCAGGAGGTGGTTTTATGTGTTCCATATTAGGCTTCTGCGGTGAAGGCGAGCATTACGCGGACATCCGGGAAGCTCTCCGGAAGACAATTTCCCGGGGGCCGGATGACAGCAGAATAGTAAATACCGGCAACGGATGGCTCGGCTTTAACCGTCTCTCCATCATGGGGATCACGGAACACGGCATGCAGCCGTTCGTATATGGTAATAAGGCCACCATCCCCTTCTCCGATCTGAAAGAAACGGAAGCAGGCTATGTTCTGCCGGAGGACTATGAAATCGCTCTGGTATGCAACGGGGAAGTCTACGGCTTCCGCCCCTGGAAAGAGGAACTTCTGCAAAAAGGAATCTCCTTCCTCAGCGACTCGGACTGCGAGATTCTGCCCGCGCTCTATGAAGAGTACGGAACCGATCTGTTCCGCATGCTGGACGCGGAATTCGCCCTGATCCTTTACGACAACAGGGAAAAAACCTATGTGGCCGCCCGGGACCCCATCGGCATTCGTCCTTTATACTACGGCATCCGGGAAGATGGTACCTACGTGTTCGCCTCCGAGCCAAAGAACCTGGTTTCCCTGGTGGAAAAAATCCACCCTTTTCCGCCGGGTCATTACTTTAAGAACGGAACATTCACCTCATACCGGGATATGTCGGAGGTGTCCCGGTACACCTATGATCCTCTGGACAAGGTGGCGGAGAACATCCACGATCTTCTGATCGACGGTGTGAAAAAACGCCTGGATTCCGATACCCCGGTGGGCTTTCTCCTGTCCGGCGGCCTGGAT
>CACZQT010000006.1 GCA_902783295.1 uncultured Lachnospiraceae bacterium | reverse complement strand
CTGGATCAAGATCTTCCCCGACAAGCCTGTTACGGCAAAGCCCGCTGAAACCCGTATGGGTTCCGGTAAAGGCGCTCTGGAGTACTGGGTAGCAGTGGTAAAGCCCGGCCGCGTGCTGTTTGAGATCGCGGGCGTTCCCGAAGAAGTCGCGAAAGAGGCCCTTCGTCTGGCCATGCACAAGCTGCCGATCAAGTGCAAGATCGTTTCCAAGACAGATTTAGAAGGCGGTGACGGCAATGAAGAGTAATCAGTATCTGAAAGATTTGAGAACCAAGTCCGCGGCTGAGCTGGAACAGGAACTGGTAGCCGCCAAGAAAGAATTGTTCAACCTTCGTTTCCAGAATGCGACGAACCAGCTGGACAACACCGGACGGATTAAGGAAGTCCGGAAGAACATTGCCAGGATCCAGACGGTGCTTACGCAGATGAAGGCTGCGGAATAAGGAGGATGTTGACGTGGAAAGGAATTTGAGAAAGACCCGTACCGGCAAGGTAATCAGCGACAAGATGGACAAGACCATCGTTGTGGCCATTGAAAACCACGTAAGGCATCCGCTGTACGGCAAGATCGTAAAGCGTACTTACAAGCTGAAAGCTCATGATGAAAACAATGATTGCCGCATCGGCGATACCGTAAAGGTCATGGAAACCCGTCCTCTGTCCAAGGATAAGAGATGGAGACTGGTTGAGATCATCGAGAGAGCGAAGTAATTCGGGAGGAATAAGACTATGATCCAACAGGAAACCAGGCTGAAGGTCGCTGACAATACTGGCGCGAAGGAACTCCTCTGCATCCGGGTTATGGGCGGCTCCCTGAGAAGATATGCAAACATCGGCGATATCATCGTTGCTTCTGTTAAAGATGCAACGCCCGGCGGCGTTGTAAAGAAGGGTGACGTCGTGAAGGCTGTTGTCGTCCGCACCAAGAAGGGTGCCCGTCGTGCAGACGGTTCCTACATCCGTTTTGATGAAAATGCGGCCGTCATCATTCGTGAAGACAAGACTCCCAGAGGCACCCGTATCTTTGGGCCGGTAGCGAGAGAACTCCGTGAGAAGCAGTTCATGAAGATTGTTTCTCTGGCGCCCGAAGTATTATAAGGAGGCAACCAATGGCTACATGCAAGATTAAAGTTGGCGACAACGTCCGCGTGATCGCCGGTAAAGATAAAGGCCGCGAAGGCAAGGTCATCAGCATTGACCACAAGAACGGCCGCGTGGTTGTGGAAGGCATCAACATGCTGACCAAGCACAACAAGTCCAACCCCCAGAACCCCAATGGCGGCATCATCCACGTGGAAGGCAAGATTGATATCTCCAACGTTATGGTTCTGAAGGACGGCAAGCCCACTCGTGTAGGTTTCGAAGTGCGTGACGGCAAGAAGGTCCGCATCGCGAAGCGCGACGGCTCCGTCATCAGCTGAGAGAAGGAGGTCTGAAACGTTGAGCAGCAGATTGAAAGAAGCTTATTACAGTGAATATGTGGAAGCCCTGATGAAGAAGTTCGGCTACAAGAACGTCATGCAGGTTCCGAAGCTGGATAAGGTTGTGGTAAATATGGGCGTTGGCGAAGCCAAGGAAAATGCCAAGATCCTGGAATCCGCCATGAAGGACATGGAAACCATCACCGGCCAGAAGCCGATCATCACCAAGGCAAAGAAGTCCGTGGCTAACTTCAAGATCCGTGAAGGCATGAACATCGGCTGCAAGGTAACTCTTCGCGGCGACAAGATGTACGAATTTGTTGACCGTCTGATCAACCTGGCACTGCCCCGGGTCCGCGACTTCCGCGGTGTAAACCCCAACGCGTTTGACGGAAGAGGCAATTATGCCCTGGGTATCCGGGAACAGCTGATCTTCCCGGAAATCGAGTATGACAAGGTAGATAAGGTCCGTGGTATGGACGTCATCTTCGTAACAACTGCGAAGACGGACGAAGAAGCCCGCGAGCTGCTGACCCTGTTCAACATGCCTTTCAGGAAGAATTAGGAGGAAGGGAACCATGGCAAAGACATCGATGAAGATCAAGCAGCAGCGTCCGGCTAAGTTCTCCACCAGAGAGTACAACCGGTGCAAGATCTGCGGCCGTCCTCACGCTTATCTTAGAAAATATGGCATCTGCAGAGTTTGCTTCCGTGAGCTGGCTTACAAAGGCCAGATCCCCGGCGTACGTAAGGCAAGCTGGTAATCTGAGTAAAGGAGGCAACACAAAATGACGATGAGTGATCCGATTGCCGATATGCTGACGAGAATCCGCAATGCCAATGCGGCGAAGCATGATACGGTAGATGTTCCGGCTTCCCGGACGAAACTGGCCATCGCTGACATTCTGGTGAACGAAGGCTATATCGCAAAGTACGATCTGTCCGAAGACGGCGCAAAGAAGACCATGAAGCTGTATCTGAAGTACGGCGCAGATAAGAATGAAAAGATCATCAGCGGCCTGAAGCGCATCAGCAAGCCCGGTCTCCGGGTATATGCCAGCGCAGAGGATATGCCGAAGGTGCTGGGCGGCCTGGGCGTGGCCATTATCTCCACCAACCAGGGTGTGATTACTGATAAGCAGGCCCGCAAGCTGAACGTCGGCGGCGAAGTGCTGGCGTTTGTGTGGTAATTGGTATAAATTATAAAAACTTTTGCAGGCTCGCATTGGCCTGTGAAAATCCATATTTTTGGAGGATAAGGCGAAATGTCACGTATTGGAAGAATGCCTATCGCGATTCCTGCCGGCGTTACGGTTGAAGTCGCAGAAAATAACAAAGTGACGGTGAAAGGCCCTAAGGGAACCCTGGAAAGGGTTCTGCCCGCGGAAATGACCATCGAAGTGGAAGGCGCGGAAGTTAAGGTTTCCCGCCCCAATGACCTGAAGCGTATGAAGTCCCTGCACGGTCTGACCCGTACCCTGATCAACAACATGGTAGTCGGCGTCAGCCAGGGCTATGAGAAGACGCTGGAAATCAACGGTGTCGGCTACAGGGCTCAGAAGCAGGGCAAGACCCTGGTGCTTTCTCTGGGTTATTCCCACCCCGTAGAGATGACCGATCCCGAAGGGATCGAGGTTATCTGCGATGGCCAGAACAAGATGGTTATCAAGGGCATCGACAAGGAAAAAGTTGGCCAGTATGCTGCTGAAATCCGCAGTAAGAGAGGTCCGGAGCCTTACAAGGGCAAGGGCATCAAGTATTCGGATGAAGTGATCCGCCGCAAGGTTGGTAAGGCCGGTAAGAAATAATTAAGGGGGAGGTAAAACAATGGTTAGCAAAGAATCCAGATCCGTTGCACGGGAAAAGAAACATAAAAGACTGCGTAACCGCTTCTCCGGTACCGCCGAAAGACCGCGCCTTGCAGTATTCCGCAGTAATGACCATATGTATGCTCAGATTATCGACGACGTAGCCCAGAGAACCCTGGTTTCTGCTTCTACCACCCAGAAGGAAGTAAAGGCAGAACTGGAAAAGACGAACAACGTGGAAGCGGCTTCCTACCTGGGAACCGTAATCGCGAAGAGAGCGCTGGAAGCCGGTATCACCGAAGTGGTTTTCGACCGCGGCGGCTTCATTTACCAGGGTAAGATCAAAGCATTGGCAGATGCCGCGCGTGAAGCCGGCCTGCAGTTCTAAAAGGAGGCTACGAACGCATGAAACGCAAGAATTTCGATCCCAGTGCGCTGGAACTTACGGATAAAGTCGTAGCTATCAAGCGCGTATCCAAGACCGTAAAGGGCGGCCGTACCATGAGATTCGCGGCTCTGGTCGTAGTTGGAGACGGCAACGGCCATGTAGGCGCCGGCATGGGCAAGTCCGCTGAAATTCCCGAGGCAATCCGCAAAGGCAAAGAAGCCGCTGCGAAGAACCTGGTGGAAATTGCCATCGATGAAAACAACAGTATTCCCCATGATTACATCGGCAAATTCGGAAGCGCTTCCGTTATGCTGAAGCGTGCTCCCGAAGGTACCGGTATTATCGCCGGCGGCCCTGCCCGTGCGGTGATGGAGCTGGCCGGAATCAAGAATATCCGTACCAAATCCCTTGGTTCCAACAACAAGCAGAATGTGGTTATGGCTACCATCGAAGGTCTGAAGGCTCTGAAGACTCCGGAAGAAGTTGCGAAGCTTCGCGGCAAATCCGTGGACGAAGTCCTGGGCGAATAAGGAGGGACATAAAATGGCTGAGAAATTGAAGGTCACTCTGGTAAAAAGCCCCATCGGTGCGATTCCGAAGCAGAGGAAGACGGTGGAGGCCCTTGGCCTGACCAAGATGCAGAAAACTGTGGAACTGCCGGATAATGAAGCCGTTCGCGGCATGATCTGGCATGTGAGACACCTGGTCAAGGTGGAAGAAGCATAGGAGGGATATCATGGATTTGTCTACATTACAGCCTGCTGCGGGCTCTGTGAGTGATCGTTTCAGAAGAGGACGCGGACACGGCTCGGGCAATGGTAAGACGTCCGGCAAGGGCCACAAGGGCCAGAAAGCCCGTTCCGGGGCTCCCAGGCCCGGTTTTGAAGGCGGCCAGATGCCTCTGTACCGCCGTCTGCCTAAGAGAGGCTTTACGAACATCAACACCAAGGAAATCGTTAGCCTCAATGTCTCCGCGTTGGAAGTTTTTGAAGACGGCGATGTGGTGACAGTAGATACACTTATGGAAGTCGGTCTTGTAAGAGATCCCCACGATGGCGTGAAGATCCTTGGCAATGGCGAACTCACCAAGAAACTGACTGTCAAAGTCAACGCATTCAGCGCCGGAGCGAAAGCTAAAATCGAAGCCGCCGGCGGAACCGCAGAGGTAGAATAATATGTTTAAAACGCTCCGCAATGCGTTAAAAGTCGATGAAATCCGCAGGAAACTGCTTTTCACGTTTTTAATGATTGTTGTCGTTCGCTTCGGCAGCCAGATACCTACCCCCGGCGTGAACACGGCTTTCGTACGTGAATGGTGGAGCAATCAGACGGGAACGGCTTTTAACTTCTTCAACACGATTACCGGCAGCTCGTTTACGCAGATGTCTATCTTCGCGCTGAGCATTACGCCGTACATCACCGCATCCATCATCGTCCAGCTGTTGACGATTGCTATTCCGAAACTGGAAGAGCTGCAGAAGGAAGGCGAAGAGGGCCGCAAGGTTATCAACCAGATTACCCGCTACCTGAACATCGGCCTGTCTGTCATTCAGTCTGTTTCTATGGCAATCGGCTTCGGCTCCCGTTTCCTGATCCACTATACATGGTACAATGTACTGTTTGTAGCTCTGATCATGACTGCGGGTTCTGCGACTCTGATGTGGATCGGTGAACAGATTACCGATAAAGGCATCGGAAACGGTATCTCCATCATCCTGCTGGTGAATATCCTTTCCGGTCTGCCGGAAGATTTCCGTACTCTGTATACCACTTTCATCAAAGGTAAGAATGTTGCCCTGGGCATCGTCAGCGCGGCAGTTATCCTGGCCCTGCTGCTGGCTCTGGTGGTATTCGTTATCTACCTGCAGGACGGAGAGCGGCATATCCCTGTACAGTACGCCAAGAAGATGCAGGGACGTAAGATGGTGGGCGGTCAGTCCTCCCACATTCCGCTGAAGGTCAATACCGCCGGCGTTATCCCGGTGATCTTTGCCTCTTCGCTGCTCAGCTTCCCGGCCCTGATCGCCAACTTTACCGGATTTAACTACCTGGCTCCGACGAACATCGGCGGTCATATCATTAAGATGCTGACCCAGAGCCAGTGGTGCAATCCGAACCAGCCGATCTATACCATCGGCCTGCTGATTTATCTGGCCCTGCTGGTATTCTTCGCATACTTCTACACCTCGATCACCTTCAATCCGATCGAAGTGGCAGACAACATCAAGAAGCAGGGCGGTTTCATTCCGGGCATCCGTCCCGGCAAGCCCACTTCCCAGTACCTGGAGAATATTCTGAACTACCTGATCTTCATCGGCGCTACGGGTCTGGCGATTGTTGCCGTGATCCCGATCATCCTGACCGGACTGTTCGGAGTCGGCAATTCTCTTTGCTTCTTCGGTAACTCCCTGATCATTATCGTGGGCGTTATCATGGAAACATTGAAGCAGATCGAGTCCATGATGGTAGTTCGTTCCTACAAGGGCTTTTTGACCGAGTAATGCACCTTTTCAATCAGCAGCTGCCGGGGAACTGCTCCCCGGCAGTACTGGTACACGGATCCCCGGTTTCGGTCCGGGGCAGATAAGGAGAATGCTTATGAAGATCATCATGCTTGGAGCGCCCGGCGCCGGTAAAGGAACACAGGCCAAAATGCTGGCCGACAAATTCGGAATCCCTCATATTTCCACCGGTGATATCTTCCGGATGAACATCAAAGAGGGTACTGAACTGGGGAAAAAGGCCAAGGCTTACATGGATGCCGGCGGGCTGGTGCCCGATGAGCTGACGGTAGACCTGGTACTTGACCGGATCAGTAAGGACGACTGTGTAAAGGGCTATATCCTGGACGGCTTCCCCCGCACGCTGAACCAGGCGGAGAAGCTGACCGAAGCGCTTGCAGAATCCGGCAATATCGACTTTGCGGTGAATGTGGACGTACCCGATGACGCTATCGTGGTCCGTATGTCCGGCCGGAGAGTCTGCCCTTCCTGCGGCGCAAGCTATCATATCGTAAACATTCCTACGAAAGTGGAAGGCATCTGCGACCGCTGCGGCAGTGAAGTGATCCAGCGTGCGGATGATTCCGCGGAAACAGTACAGAAGCGCCTGGCCGTGTATCATGAACAGACCCAGCCCCTGATTGATTATTACAAGGGCCTTGGCCTGGAAGTGGAAATCGACGGGACTCAGGAAATGGAAAAGGTGTTCCAGGATATCGTGGAGCGCCTGGAGGCATAAGATGCCGATATCCATTAAATCGGAGAGAGAGATTTCTCTGATGCGGGAGTCCTGCAGGCTGCTGGCCATTCTTCACGAGGAACTGGCACAGCTGATCCGTCCGGGAATCAACACCGCGGAAATCGATGAGTACGGAGAAAAAAGGATCCGGGAAATGGGAGGGGTTCCCTCCTTCCTGCATTATCAGGGGTATCCTGCTTCGATCTGTATTTCCGTAAACGAAGAGATTGTCCATGGAATCCCGAAAAGGAATAAACGCCTTGCAGAGGGAGATGTGGTCAGTCTGGATGCGGGAATCCTGAAAAACGGTTTCCATTCGGACGCGGCGAGAACCTACATTGTAGGAGAGGGAACAGAGGAAGCAAGAACGCTTTTATCTACTGCGGAAGAATGCTTCTGGCAGGGTGTTTCGTTTGCAAAAGCGGGACATTATCTGCATGAAATCTCAGCTGCGATCGGAGACCTGGCGGAGAGCAGAGGGTTCGGCGTCATTCACGAGCTTTGCGGGCACGGTGTCGGGCGGGATCTTCATGAAGACCCGGCGATTCCGAACTACCGGCAGACAACGAAAGGCATCCGCCTTCGCCCCGGTATGACGCTGGCGATCGAGCCGATGATCTGTGCCGGCCGCAGGCAGGTACAGAGGCTTTCGGACGGCTGGACGTTTGTGACTGCGGACAGGTCGCCTGCGGCACACTATGAAAATACTGTTTTAATCACTGAGGGGGAGCCGGAAATACTGACTCTGCGTTCCGCAGGAAAATGATAAGGAGAAATTTATGTCAAAAGCCGATGTGATCGATGATGTGGTAGGCACCGTAGTAGAAAAGCTTCCGAACGCCATGTTCCGTGTAGAACTGGAAAACGGGCACCAGGTGCTGGCTCATATCAGCGGAAAACTTCGTATGAATTATATCCGGATCCTGCCGGGCGACAAGGTCAAGCTGGAGCTTTCACCCTATGACCTGACAAAGGCAAGGATTACCTGGCGCGACAAGTAAGAAGCGCCGATTCCGGTGCCGGATCATTGAATTTTTCATTCATCCGCCCGAAAAAAGCACTTGCAATGAAAGCACCCCTGTGATAGAATATTTGGTGCGCTTTCGGTGTACGGCGTTTTTTCCTTGGTCTTTTCAAGGGAAAAAGGCCGGACTTCCATGCTCAAATACTGCGGGATTTCCTGCAGGGAAGGAGGCACAAACAATGAAAGTTAGATCTTCTGTCAAGCCCATCTGCGAGAAGTGCAAAGTGATTAAGCGCAAGGGCAGCATCCGCATCATCTGCGAAAATCCGAAGCATAAACAGCGCCAGGGTTAATTCGTGAGAGGCTTCTCATTGTACGGGAAGCCTTGGCGCCCCTCTGGATTCAAGAAAGGGGCAGATGCGGGAAGAACGCATTTTACGCGGCAGCCTCTCCGGGCTGCGGTGTTTAAGAGTAAAATAGGAGGAAAGAACACAATGGCTCGTATTTCAGGTGTTGATTTACCCAGGGAAAAGCGTGTCGAGATTGGCCTGACGTATATTTTTGGCATCGGCCGGACCAGCTCCAACCGCATCCTGGCGGAAGCGCAGGTTGATCCTGACACCCGTGTCAAGAACCTTACGGACGACGAAGTTCGCCGCATCCAGGAAGTGATTAACGAGACACAGATGGTGGAAGGTGACCTCCGCCGGGAAATCGCCCTCAACATCAAGCGTCTGCAGGAAATCGGCTGCTATCGCGGCATTCGCCATAGAAAAGGCCTTCCGGTCCGCGGCCAGAAGACCAAGACCAATGCGCGTACGCGTAAGGGTCCCAAGAAGACTGTGGCGAATAAGAAAAAGTAAATAATTCAGAAAGGAAACCCATAAGGGAAGGTTAGTTTGAAATGGCAAAAAAAGTGTCAGCTAAAAAAGTGACCAAAAAACGTGTCAAGAAAAACGTTGAACGTGGACAGGCCCATATCCAGTCCTCTTTTAACAACACAATCGTTACCCTGACCGATACCCAGGGGAACGCGTTGTCTTGGGCGAGCGCTGGCGGACTTGGCTTCAGAGGTTCAAGGAAATCTACTCCTTATGCAGCTCAGATGGCGGCTGAAACTGCTACAAAAGCAGCCCTGATACATGGCTTGAAAACCGTTGACGTTTTTGTAAAGGGCCCCGGTTCGGGTCGTGAAGCAGCGATCCGTGCACTGTCGGCCTGCGGTCTGGAAGTTACAAGCATCAAGGATGTAACACCCGTTCCCCACAACGGATGCCGTCCGCCGAAACGTAGAAGAGTCTGATGGGAGGTATTAGAAGTGGCAGTAGATAGAGTTCCTGTTCTGAAGCGTTGCAGATCCCTGGACCTGGATCCGATTTATCTTGGAATCGACAAGCATTCCTGGAGACAGTCGAAGAGAGCCAACCGGAAGATGAGTGAATACGCGACCCAGCTTCGTGAGAAGCAGAAGGCCAAGTTCATCTACGGTGTGTTGGAGAAGCCTTTTAGAAATTATTATGCCAAAGCGGAAAGAATGAAAGGTCAGACCGGTGAGAACCTGATGGCTCTGCTGGAGCTGCGCCTGGATAATGTTCTTTTCAGAGCCGGTCTGGGACGGACCCGCAAGGAAGCCCGCCAGATCGTGGATCACAAGCATGTTCTGGTAAACGGCAAATGTGTCAATATTCCTTCTTACCAGGTAAAACCCGGCGATGTGATTGAAATCAAAGAAAAGCACAGAACTTCCGACAGATATAAGGGTATCCTGGAAGTCACCGGCGGCAGGCTGGTACCGGCCTGGCTGGAAGCTGATCAGGAAAATCTGCGGATTACCGTGAAGGAGAGACCCGGCAGGGAGCAGATCGACGTTCCTGTAGATGAGATGCTGATCGTCGAATTGTACTCCAAGTAATCCTGGTTGCTAGCGGTAAGGCCCCGAAGGAGGACATTCATGTTTGAATTTGAAAAGCCCAGTATCGTAACCGCCGAAATATCCGATGACCGGAGATACGGCAGGTTCGTGGTAGAACCTCTGGAACGTGGCTATGGCACAACTTTAGGAAACTCCTTACGGAGGATTATGCTGTCTTCTTTGTCTGGCGTCGCAGTAAGCCAGGTGAAGTTTGATGGTGTCCTGCATGAGTTCAGTTCCATCCCCGGCGTCAAGGAAGATGTCACGGATATCGTACTGAACATCAAGCAGCTCGCTATCCGGAGCGAAACCGATTTTACGGAACCCAAGATCGGCATGATCGAGTTTGAAGGGGAAGGCGTCGTTACGGCGCGGGATATCCGTCTGGATTCCGACCTGGAGATCATGAACCCGGATCTGGTCATTGCCACCTGCAGCGGAGGCAGTGACACCCGTTTTGTCGCAGAGCTCACCATTACTCGCGGAAGAGGTTATGTAAGTGCGGACCGGAACAAGACGGATGATCAGCCGATTGGTGTGATCGCTATTGATTCCATTTACACCCCTGTAGAACGGATCAACATGACCGTACAGGACGCCAGAATGGGTACAGAACTGGATCATGACAGTCTGACGCTGGAGATTTTCACCAACGGCACCATGGATCCGGATGAAGCTCTTGGACTGGCGGCAAAAGTCCTGCGCGACCATCTTTCCCTGTTCATCAATCTGGTGGTCGGGGAACCGCAGGGAGGGGATGAAAAGGTCGAAGTTCCTGCTTCCGGGAAGACGAAAGTCCTGGAAATGAACATCGACGAACTGGAGTTGTCTGTCCGTTCTTACAATTGCCTGAAAAGAGCCGGCATCAACACGGTAGAAGAACTGATCAACCGCAGCCAGGAAGATATGATGAAGGTTCGCAACCTTGGCAAGAAATCCCTGGATGAGGTGCTGGCAAAATTGAAAGAGCTGGGTCTGGAATTGAATCCCAGCGACGAGTAACACAACCATCGGAGGTAAGAAATCATGGCACGTTATAGAAAGCTTGGAAGAACAGCAAGCCAGAGAAAGGCCTTGCTCAGAAGCCAGGTGACTGCCTTGCTGCACCATGGGAAAATCGTGACCACCGAAGCCCGTGCGAAGGAAGTACGCGGTATCGTTGAAGGTCTGATTGCCCTGGCCGTCAAGGAAAAGGACAATTTTGATACCGTGACCGTTACCGCCAAGGTTCCTGTAAAGGACAAGGACGGAAAAAGGGTCAAGGAAGTGGTAGATGGCAAGAAGGTCACCAAGTTCGAAGAACTTCAGAAGACCATCAAGAAGGATCAGCCCAGCCGGCTGCATGCCCGCCGCCAGATGCTGAAAGTTCTGTATCCTGTAACCGAGATTCCGAAGGAAGCGGCAGGCCGCAAGAGAAAGACCAAAGAAGTGGATCTTCCTGCGAAGCTGTTCGATGAACTCGCTCCCCGCTATGCTAACCGTCAGGGCGGATATACCCGTATCGTGAAGATCGGTCCCCGCCGCGGTGATGCTGCGATGGAAGTTATCCTGGAGCTCGTTTAATTGAGAGAAATTAAAAGCCTGAGCAGTGCAGACTGCTCAGGCTTTTTTGATAAGAGAAGACGGGGAGACAGGGGGACAGTCCCTATGTCCCACAGATGTGGGACATAGGGACTGTCCCCCTGTCTCCCCTGTCTCCCTTTCGTTTTATTCTTTCACTTTTGCGCAGGTGATTGCGAGCGCGCCGGGTCCGATATGGCAGGCAACAGACAGTGAAAGCGGGTCTGCATGGAAATCCAGGATACTTCTGCCCGGGAATTCCTTTAAAGCTTCTTCCTGGAATTTCTCCAGTTCTTTCTTGTTATGTGTATAGGCCATATGGAAAACACACTTATCAGATCCGCCGAATCTCTGTGCGGCATCCGCCTTGACGGCCTCGATCATGATGCGTTTTGCTACTTTTACGGAACGGGCATTGTGAAAGGCGTCCAGCTTCTGACCCTGGATCTGCAGAACGGGTTTCAGTTTCAGAAGAGTAGCCACAGCCGCTGCGGCCGGTGTGAGGCGGCCGCCTTTTTTCAGATAATCCAGGGTATCCACCATAATATAAATACTGGCGTCCAGCTTTTTGGCCATAAGGACATCGTGGATTTCCCGGGCACTCGCTCCATTTTCTGCCATCTGCATGGCTTCCAGCACGGAAAGCCGCTGTGTTACGGAAATGCGCTGGTTGTCCACTACCTGGACTTTTCCGTCGAAATCCTCCGCCAGAGACATAGCCGTAGCGCAGGAACTGGAAAGGCCGGAAGACATAGGAATATAAACCACCTCGTCATGTTCTTTCAGAAGGGATGTCCAGGTATCCATGACGTCCCCCGGAGAGGGCATAGAAGTGGAAATGACGGCGCCTCCGCGCAGCTGTTCATAGAATTCGTCCTGTGTCAGGTTAATATCTTCATAATAGACTTTATCATTAATTGTAAAGGGCATGGGGATGACACGGATACCAAGTTCGCGGGCTTCCGACTGGGTAATACCGCTGTTGCTGTCCGTGAGAATGGCTGTTTTTCCCATAAGATCTCCTTTCGCCTACGGCAGAAGGTGCTTCGCACCGTGCGCGCTGCCGTAAAATTACGGAAGAATCCAGTATGATTCTCCTCATATCATTATAGTTTTCCTGCAGGTTCTTTGCAAGGAGTTTTTATCTTGGACGGAGAAGACTCCCTCCTCTGCAGGGCGAGTAAAAAAACGAACTCGGCTTGCATTTTAAGAAGTATTCCATTACAATCTATGTGTTGAATCAGGAGTTGACAGCAGGATAAGGGGAAAGTCCCTCTGCCCTGCTTACGTGGGACATAGAGACTGCCCCCTTGTCCTGTTCCTCCGGAAGGTAGTGGAAAGCATGGGAATTGTTCGAACAGCGAAGCTGGTTTATGAATATATCCGGAAGGATGAAAATGATAAAGTAACGGAAATCAGCCGGGCCGTTGACGGCGTGGATATGGATATCCGCGAAGGAGAGTTCGTGGCAGTACTGGGGCGGAACGGCTCAGGGAAATCCACGATCGCCAAGCACCTGAATGCCCTCCTGCAGCCTACGGGGGGGACGGTCTGGATCCGGGAGATGGACACACGGGACGAGGATCTGATCTGGGATATCCGCCAGACGGCGGGGATGGTTTTCCAGAATCCGGACAATCAGATTATATCATCAGTTGTCGAAGAAGATGTTGGGTTCGGACCGGAAAATATGGGGATTCCCTCTGAGGAAATCTGGAAGCGGGTGGATGAAAGCCTGCAGGCGGTAGGCATGGCCGCTTACCGGAAGAGATCTCCGAACCGGCTGTCCGGCGGGCAGAAACAGCGTGTGGCTATCGCCGGCGTGATGGCAATGCGGCCCCGCTGCATCGTGCTGGATGAACCGACGGCCATGCTGGATCCGGTAGGCCGCAGGGAAGTTATTAAAACCGTGCGGGAACTGAACAGGAAGGAAGGCATCACAGTCATCCTGATTACGCACTATATGGAAGAAACCGTGGATGCAGACCGGATTCTGGTGGTCGACGCCGGAAAAGTGAAAATGGAAGGAACGCCGAAAGAGGTGTTCTCTCAGGTAGAAAGACTTCGGGAATTGCATCTCGGTGTACCGCAGGTTACAGAACTGGCCTACGAATTGAGAAAAGAGGGACTTCCCCTGCCGGAGGGGATTCTGACGATTCAGGAATTGGTGGACGAATTATGCCGATTGAAATGAAACAGGTGAATTTCCTGTATCAGGCGGGCACTCCCATGGAAGTGCATGTGCTGACGGATGTGAACCTGAAGATTGAAAAAGGGGAGTTTATAGGGATCATCGGGCATACAGGATCCGGAAAATCCACACTGATCCAGCATCTGAACGGACTGCTGCGGGCTTCTTCCGGACAGGTGCTGATGGATGGCGAGGACATCTTTGCTGATGGATACGACCGTCGGAAACTCCGGGGCCGTGTCGGTCTGGTTTTCCAGTATCCGGAGCATCAGCTCTTTGAAACAGATGTCCTGACAGATGTCTGCTTCGGACCGAAAAACCAGGGATTCTCCAAAGAAGAGGCAGAGAAAAAGGCGCGTGCCGCTCTGGATATGGTTGGACTGCCGGAATCCTTTTATCAAAGATCCCCGTTCGAACTGTCCGGCGGCCAGAAGCGGCGTGTTGCCATTGCCGGTGTACTGGCTATGGAACCGGACTATCTGATTCTGGATGAACCGACAGCCGGTCTGGATCCGGGCGGAAGGGATGAAATCCTGGGCGTCCTGAAGGATCTGCACAAAAAGCAGGGAATAGCCGTTATCCTGGTATCCCACAGTATGGAAGATGTGGCGCAGACAGTGGAGCGGATCATCGTGGTCCAGAACGGACATATTGCCTACGATGCGCCGCCCCGGGAGGTATTCAGGCATTATAAGGAACTGGAAAGCTACGGCCTTTCGGCGCCTCAGGTAACTTATATCGCGCATGCCCTGCGGGAGAAAGGCATTCCTGTGGATCCGGATGTGACAACCGTGGAAGAAGCGAAGCAGTCCATACTGCATGCGCTCTCCGGGAAGGGAGGCAGCGTATGTTAAAGGAAATGACCCTCGGCCAGTATTATCCGGTGGATTCTTTCCTGCATGGGCTGGACCCCCGTACCAAGCTGGCTTCGACCATGCTCTATATCATTTCCCTTTTTCTGGCAAATGATTTCAGAGGTTACCTTCTGGCATTCCTTTTCCTGATTCTTTGCGTAAAAGCCTCCAACGTTCCGGCAAAGTATATCCTGAAAGGGATGAAGCCCATCCTTTTTCTGATGATGCTGACCGTCGTCCTGAACCTGTTCCTGACGGGCGGAGAGCCGGTCCTTTTCCGGTGGTACTTTATCCGGATTACGGCGCCTGGCGCCAGGCTGGCGGTTTTTATGGCCCTGCGCCTGATTTTTCTGATCACGGGATCTTCCCTGATGACATATACGACAACCCCTACGGCGCTGACGGACGGTATGGAAAAAGGTCTGGGTTTCCTGAGGGTCTTCCGTGTTCCGGTACATGAAATCGCCATGATGATGTCCATTGCCCTGCGGTTCATTCCGATTCTGGCGGAAGAAGCCGATAAGATCCAGAAGGCGCAGATGGCCCGCGGCGCGAATTTTGAAGAGGGCGGCGTGATTGCCAGAGCCAAAGCGATGGTGCCCATCCTGGTCCCCTTGTTTATTTCCGCGTTCCGGCGCGCGACAGACCTTGCCATGGCGATGGAAGCCAGATGCTACCATGGAGGAGAAGGCCGCACTAAAATGTTTCCACTGAAATATCATCGGTGCGACTACATCGCGTACGCCTTCGTTTTCCTGTACATGGCAATAATCATAGTACTTTGCTTTGTAAAGTAAGGTCGAGAAAAAGTCAGAAGCTTCCCTCTTTGAGGGATGTGTCACAGTGCAGCTGTGACGGAGGAGTTCCCGGCAGAAAAGAGGTGCTGCCTTTGAAACGGATCATGCTCACCGTTGCTTACGACGGGACAGATTATAACGGCTGGCAATGGCAGCCCCGCGGCATAACCATTGAAGAGGTATTGAACCGGGAACTGTCCCGCCTGCTGAAAGAGGAGATCCATGTGCAGGGAGCCAGTCGTACGGACGCAGGAGTTCATGCACTGGGAAACCTCTGCGTATTCGATACAGAATCCCGCATTCCGCCGGAAAAGATCTGCTATGCGCTGAACCAGAGCCTGCCGGAAGATATTGTCGCGGCAGCTTCCCGGGAGGTCCCGCTGAATTTCCACCCCCGGAAATGGGATTCTGAAAAAACTTACGAATATACGATAGATATATCGCGTTTTCCGAACCCGCTGCATCGCAGGTATGCATATACTACCTATTATCCGCTGAATACAGAAGCAATGCGAGGGGCCGGGGCTTATCTTGTCGGAGAACATGATTTCGCGGCATTCTGTTCTTCCGGTTCTCAGGTGCAGACTACCGTCAGACGACTGCTGTCTCTGGAGGTTCTGGAAAGCAGAGGAGGCGGGCTGGTACCCTGCCGGCCTCTCCGGGAGGCAGGGGCAGCGGCTCATACTGAGGAGGACGCTGGTGTAATGACCTCCGGCCGGATTGTCCTGCGCCTTCGCGGCAACGGCTTCCTGTACAACATGGTCCGCATCATAGCCGGGACATTGATGGAAGCCGGGCGCGGAAGGATGAGCCCAGAAGATGTAAAAGCTGCCCTGGAAAGCATGGACCGCTCCAGGGCGGGGCAGACGGCTCCCGCAGAGGGCTTGTGTCTGAAAGAAATCCGGCTTCTGCATCCGCCGTGGGAAAATGAAGAATGACAGCCCAAGGGGACAGTTCCTATGGCCGTGAACCGGAACAGGGGGACAGTCCCCTTATCCTGTTCATGCCCTGACCTGGAAAAGGAGATGGAGATGAAGACGAAAATCAAAAAACTTCAGGAAATATGCCGGAAAAAGAATGTCCTTCCCGCGCTGGCGGTTTTCTGCCTGTGCAGCCTCATTTTGTGTTCTTCCTCCTGTCCGGTTTCTGCGATGGATACCCTTCTTCCAAATGTGACAGAGGCTATGACCGATCCGGCTTACTGGGCAGACGAAGAGGGCGAGGTCCTTACAGATCCGGATGCACTTCAGTACCTGAACCGAAGCTTTTTTCAGGTCAGTGAATGCTGGATGAAAGATCTCAGAAATGCCGGAGATGAGTTCGACGAAGAAGAGTTTTTTGAGGAAATTCTGGGATATGCCGAAGAAGACCTCGAAGAATATACAAACGGAGAATACTGGGACCGGGAAGGGAACACCGTCACGGAGGATACACTTTCTTACGCTTTGTACAATACCGGCGGAGAGGATGCTTCCGGCTGGAAAGCCTATCGTTATGGTATCTGCGTACGGCATGCGGATCTGATGACACTGCCGGACGATCTGCTGATCACAGATGAAAAGGGAGATCTGGACTATAATGCCGTACAGGTTTCCGCTCTCCGGGTGGGGGAACCTGTACTGGTCAAAGAGGATTCCGTGGAAGGGGACTATCTGTACGTCGACACGGACTGCATCTCCGGCTGGGTCCGGACAGAAGCTGTTGCCCTGTGCCGGAACCGGGAGGAATGGCTTTCCGCCTGGGACTTTCCGGAAGAGGAAGCTGTAGTGGTGGAAGAAGGCCGGCTGGTTCTGGAAGAATCCAACGTAAATCCCTCTGCCAGCGGTGTACAGCTGGATATGGGAACTATCCTCCGGAAAGTACGGCCGGAAGAGTATGACGTTGCCATGACCGGAAGAACACCCATCCACAATATCCCGGTCTGGCTGCCTGTCCGCAGACCGGACGGTTCCTACACCAGGACCATCGCTCTGATTTCCAGAAAATATGACGTGAGCGAGGGATTCCTGCCGCTGACTGCGTACAATATCGTAAAAACTGCTTTTGCCCGTCTGGGGGATGTCTACGGCTGGGGAAGCATGCTGAATTCGGCGGACTGCTCGAACTACCTCCGCGACATTTACCGCTGCTTTGGCCTGAATATGCCGCGGAATACGGTTCGTCAGATGGCTATGCCGGTTTATAAGATAGACGTATCCGGCATGTCGAATGACGAGAAAAAGGAGGTGCTGGACACCTTGCCGACCGGCGCCTGTCTGTATGTACCGGGGCATACCATGCTTTACCTGGGAAGAGACGGCGGGAAGTACTTTGTCATCAGCGCTTCCAGCCGCATGACCCGCATTCACGGGGATGAGAAAACCCGTATCCGCGGCGTGGTGATCAATTCATTGGGAGTCGGACGTCCGAACGGGAAAACCTGGCTGTCTCTTATGAACACGGTACTGGTGCCATGGATGGGCGAAGATGAGGAAATATCCCACTCGGACATTACGCTGGAACTGCTGCCGTAGCAGCTGCAATCATGGTTCCGGAAGCATTTTTACGGTGGTATGAGGAAAGAATTACGATTGGTTTTTTCGGTGAAACAGGTGCATTTTTGGAGCAAAAACCGCTTGACACACCGGGGGGCGTGGTCTATACTATCCTAGTGTGGCTCCTGCCGAGTTGTGGAACCAAAGCCCCGGTGAAGCAGCAGGAAAGCAGGATGCCGGGCAGAAGATGGATATTTCGCAGAAGGCCTGCCGTGTGAGTGGACACATGGATAAGGCGCGGAATTTCCGGAAACTGCCGCGTACCGGATGGCAGCGGTGTCAGAGGGTACGGACTGCGGGAGAGGCCCGCAGAGAGAAGATATTTTAGCGGCTCGCGGTCTGCTTCATGACCGGGCTGGCTGCGAGGACGATTGTGTATAAGGAGATTCGACCATGAAGACTTACATGGCAAACCCTTCTACCATTGAAAGAAAGTGGTACGTGGTAGATGCGGAAGGGAAAACCCTGGGCCGTCTGGCTGCAGAAGTGGCGAGTGTGCTCCGGGGAAAGAATAAGCCCACTTTCACCCCTCATATCGACACGGGTGATTTTGTAATCGTAGTGAATGCCGAAAAGGTAAAGGTAACCGGCAAGAAGCTGGATCAGAAGATCTATTATCATCACTCCGATTATGTCGGCGGCATGAAGGAAACTACGCTTCGCGAAATGATGCAGAAGAAACCCGTAACGGTCATCGAGCACGCCGTAAAGGGCATGCTTCCGAAGGGCCCGGTGGGCAGCCAGATGTACAAGAAGCTCTTCGTTTATGTAGGACCGGAACACCCTCATCAGGCACAGAAGCCGGAAGCACTGGTCTTTTAATCGGGTGAGGGAAGGAGGATAACTGATATGGCGAACAGATTTTATGGTACCGGCCGCCGGAAGAGCAGCGTAGCCCGCGTGTATCTTACCCCCGGGACTGGCAAAATTACCATCAATAAGAGAGATATCGACGAATATTTTGGCCTGGAGACCCTGAAGGTAGTGGTCCGTCAGCCCCTGGAAGCCACCCAGAATACCGGAAAGTTTGACGTTCTGGTTAATGTCCGCGGCGGCGGCTTCACCGGCCAGGCCGGCGCAATCCGTCACGGCGTAGCCCGTGCTCTGCTGGAAGTGGACGAAGAGAACCGCCCCATCCTGAAGAAGGCTGGTTTCCTGACCCGTGACCCTCGTATGAAGGAAAGAAAGAAGTACGGCCTCAAGGCTGCACGTCGTGCTCCGCAGTTCTCGAAGCGTTAATCGAGACCAAGAGAGATGCGAAAAACCCTGGAAATTCAACGTTTCCGGGGTTTT
>CACZQT010000005.1 GCA_902783295.1 uncultured Lachnospiraceae bacterium | reverse complement strand
TTTACGGATGTATACCGTGTCGACGTGCGCACGATTAACGTAGCTGAATAAATCTTTGACTGAGATTTTGCACAATCATGTACAGTGGGACAGACAGAAACGTCCCTGTGCCCCGGCTGAATCAATCTGGCTGGGACAGATTTTAACTTTGAAGTGACTGCAGGGGCGGCGTGCCGCCCCTGCTCTGAAAGGACGGATGAGGATGGACCGACTGAAATTCATCGCAAAGAGGCTGGCGTTTACCCTGGTCATGCTCCTGGGCGTTGCCACCATCGTTTTTGTACTGACGAAGATGGTGCCGGGCGACCCGGTGACGGCGAACCTGAGCCAGCGGGCCCTGAACGACCCCGAAATCGTGGCAGCTTTCCGGGCGAAGTACGGTCTGGATAAACCGCTCATCGTCCAGTACTTCATGTATATCCGCAACCTTTTCCGCCTGGATCTGGGGACTTCGATCCGTACGAACAAAACCGTCCTCTGGGAGCTGGGAAGATGCTTCCCCGCCACCGCGGAGCTGGCGATTTTTTCCATCATCCTGGCAGCGGTTTTCGGAATCTTTTTCGGCATCATTTCTGCTGTGAAGCGGAACAGCATTATTGACCAGATCGTTCGCGCGATCTCGGTTTTCGGCGTCAGCATTCCGGGATTCTGGTTTGCCCTGCTGGTGCTGTACTTCCTGTACTACAAGCTGATGCTCTTCCCCGGTCCCGGCCGGCTTTCCACGGCTTTTTCCGCCCCGGCCGCAGTGACAGGTTTCTATACCATCGACAGCCTGCTTGAAGGAAACATTCCGAAATTCATGAACGCCATGTCCCACCTGATCCTGCCCGGTTTTGTGCTGGCTGCCTTTACCATGGGCCTGATTACCCGTACGACACGTTCCAATCTGCTGGACGTCATGTCTACAGATTACATCCGTACCGCCCGGGCCAAGGGCATGAAGGGGAAAAGGCTGATCTGGAGGCACGCCCTGGGCAACGCCCTGATCCCGGTGCTGACGGTCATCGGCCTGGGCTTCGGCAATCTGCTGGGCGGTATGGTTCTGATCGAAACCATCTTCAACTGGCCGGGTGTCGGGCAGTTTGCCTACAATTCGGTGAAAGCGCTGGACTATCCCTCGATTATCGGGGTTTCACTGCTGATCGCCCTGAATTACATGATCATCAACACGGTAGTAGACATTCTGTACGGAGTGATCGACCCCAGGGTACGGACCAGGTAAGGCGGAAGGAGGAAGACGGAGATGTTTTTAAAAGCCTTTGTACGCCAGCTGAGAAAGAATTACCTGTTTACGGCCGGCTGTCTGATCTGCCTTTTCTGGATTCTGGCGGCCATTTTTGCAGCACAGATTTCCCCCTATAATCCTATTTCCCAGGATCTGACGGTAAAACTCCAGGCGCCATCGGCGGCGCACTGGTTCGGAACGGATAATTTCGGGCGGGACATATTCAGCCGTGTGATTTACGGCGGAAGATATTCTCTGCTGGCCGGCTGCGTGACTGTGGTGGCGGTCGCCATCATCGGCTCCATTTACGGAGCCATTGCCGGTTATGTAGGCGGCATCGTGGATGATGTCATGATGCGCCTTTCAGAAATCATCCTTTCCTTCCCCCAGCTGATCCTGGCCATGTGCATCAATGCGGCACTTGGCGCCAGCCTGTTCAATACGATGTTCGCCCTGATTATCGTGGCCTGGCCGGGCTATGCCAGGCTGATGCGGAGCGTGGTTCTGAGCGTGAAGGAAAACCAGTATATTGAATCAGCGGAAGCGCTGGGGGCTTCGAAACTGCGGATTATGTTCCGGGAGATCTTCCCTAACAGCATCAGCTCCATCCTGATCATGGCTACGACAGATCTGGGCAATCAGATCCTTCTGTTCTCTACTCTGAGCTATCTGGGCCTGGGTTCCGCGCCGCCCACTCCCGAATGGGGGATGATGGTATCGGACGGCGCCAGCTACTTTAACAAGTTCTGGGTATCCGGTTTCCCCGGTCTTGCGATCTTTACCATGGCTGTCGGCGCGAACTTCATCGGCGACGGTCTTCGCGACATTCTGGATCCGAAGCTGCGGAAACAGGTATCGTAAAGAAGGATGCGGTGGGACAAGGGGACAGTCCCTCTGTCTCTGCTGCAGGGACAGAGGGACTGTCCCCTTGTCCCGATGCAGTTCTCGTGATTGCCGAAAAAGAAGGATTGCGAAATTCTGACATGTGCGTTATAATTGGCACGATATCCTCGGCAGGCTGCCATAAAGGCCTGTGCGGGAAAACATCATTAAATCTATATTCTCTGATTTGCCATCAAAGGGCTGCGGCGGAAAAAGGTTTCCTGCGCCCGGCAAAGAAGGGAAAATATCCAGGAGGTATTAACCTATGGCACTCGTAACTTCGACCGAAATGTTCAAGAAGGCCTATGACGGCGGTTATGCGATCGGCGCTTTCAACGTGAACAACATGGAAATCGTGCAGGGCATCACCGAAGCAGCCGCAGAACTGCAGGCTCCCCTGATTCTTCAGGCATCCGCAGGCGCCAGAAAGTACGCCAACTCCATCTATCTGGTAAAGCTGGTGGAAGCGGCTGTGGCACTGCATCCGGAAATCCCGATCGTGCTGCATCTGGATCACGGCGCAGATTTTGCAACCTGCAAATCCTGCGTAGACGACGGCTTTACTTCCGTCATGATCGACTATTCCGGCCATCCCTTTGAAGAAAACGTCGAAGAATCCCGCAAGGTTGCGGAATATGCTCATGAACACGGCGTTGTTGTTGAAGCGGAACTGGGAACCCTGTCCGGCGTTGAAGATGATGTAAACGTAGCGGATGACAAGGCTCAGTATACGGATCCCGATCAGGTAGAAGAATTCGTAAAGAGAACCGGCGTTGACTCCCTGGCAATCGCTATCGGCACCAGCCACGGCGCATATAAGTTCAAGCCCGGTCAGAACCCGAAGCTTCGTCTGGACATCCTGGAAGAAGTATCCCGCAGACTGCCCGGTTTCCCGATCGTTCTGCACGGTTCTTCTTCTGTACCGCAGGAATATGTTAAGATCATCAACGCCAACGGCGGCGCTCTGAAAGACGCCATCGGTATTCCGGAAGAGCAGCTTCGTCAGGCGGCGAAAGGTGCGGTCTGCAAGATCAACATCGACTCCGACCTGCGTCTGGGCATGACTGCCGGTATCCGTCAGCATTTCGCAGAGCATCCGGATCATTTCGATCCCCGTCAGTATCTGACCCCCGGCCGTGCCAACATCAAGGCAATCGTTGCTCACAAGATTGTGAACGTACTGGGCTGCGACCACAAGATCTGAGAATAAAACAGAAAGATATACGGCGAAAAAGGAAAAGCCGCGGGGAGTCATTCCCCGCGGCTTTTCCTTCGTGGTGGTGCGCCTGGCGGCGCATTTTTCTCCGGCAGCTTTGCGGCCATTATCCTG
>CACZQT010000004.1 GCA_902783295.1 uncultured Lachnospiraceae bacterium | reverse complement strand
TCCGGCAGGTCCTTCAGCACATCCTCCTTGCGGCGCCGCAGGATAAAAGGCGTCGCAAGCCGCTGCAGCCGGTGGGAGAGTTCCTCGTCCCCGTTCTTCACGATCGGAGCTTCCAGCTCCTCCCGGAATTTCCGGTAGGAAAAAAGATATCCCGGCATTAAAAAGTCAAAGATACTCCAGAGGTCGCTCAGCCGGTTCTCAATCGGCGTGCCGGTCATGGCAAAGCGATGTACGGCAGAGATGGTTTTCACGGCCTTCGCTGCCTGTGTGCCTGCGTTTTTAATATACTGCGCCTCATCCACGATGCAGCAGCCGAAAGACAGATCCTGATAAAATTCCGTATCCCTCTTCAGCAGGTCGTAGGATGTGATATTAACATCATAAAGCGCGGCGGCAGCGATCTGTTCCTTCCGCTCCTGCGCGGTTCCCGCAATAACCTGCACTGTCAGGCCCGGCGCAAAGCGCCGCACCTCACTCTCCCAGTTGAACAGCAGGGACGCTGGCGCGACGACCAGCGAAGAGCCGGCCTGCCCTTTCCGGTACAGCAGCAGCGCGATCATCTGCAGGGTTTTCCCCAGGCCCATGTCATCCGCCAGGATTCCGCCGAAACCGTTCTCCCACAGAGTGCAGAGCCATCGGAATCCGTCCCGCTGATACCTCCTGAGCTGCGCATGCAGTCCCTCCGGCAGTTCAAAATCGCTGTCCGAAAAGCTCTTCATGCTGCGGATCAGGCCCCTGTATTCCGGCAGACGGCGCACCTGGGTCTGTTCCGAATCCCGGAGGACACCCTCCAGGTACAGTGCCCGGTACAAAGGCAGCTTCACCTGCCCGGAGGCCAGTTCTTTCCCGGTCAGCCCCAGTCCGTCGGAAAGCTCCGCCAGGTCTCCCAGACCGCTCTCCGTCAGGGAAATAAAGTCCCCGCTGCGAAGCCTGTAAAATTTCTTCTTACGGCTGTAGGCTCCCAGGATGGCGGAGATCTCTTCCGGATCCATACCTTCTACCTGTACATCCAGGTCAATCAGTTCCCCGGATATCCCAATGCCCATGGTCACCTTCGGCGCCGGACGAATGCTCATCCGGCGGATGGAGGCGTCCACAAACATCTCCATTTCTTCGGAAAGAGCAGGAATTCCTTCCTCCAGCAGCCGGTACAGTTCTTCCTCTCCGGAAGCTGCCAGCCTGTGGTAGCCGTCCGGCAGCCCTTCTGATTCCTCCCCCTCTGCTTCCTTCAGGTCTTCATCCAGGTCTCTCACCGGTATCCCGTATTCTCCGGAGCCGTCAAACAGATCCCAGTCAAAACCGCGGCCATCATCCTCATCCAGATCCCTGACCGGCATATCTTCCAGCCAGGACATCACTGCGCGGGCTTTCTTCCGGGCGGGGGCATCCTGCTGCTTCGGCTCCCGGAAATATTTCCGGATCAGCCCGCGGATCTCAAGCTCCCGCTCCAGATTCCTTCCGTCGGACGGCATCCCCTCCTGCAGCAGGTCGTATTCCCGGTCGTCGTAACGGACTCTGGCGGCAGCTTCTACCACATCCTCCGCCGCGAGACCCAGGTAGAGCGCAAATTCCGGCTCCGGAGGTACAAACGCCGCCAGGTCAAGCTTCCCGCTGTCTATTTCGACATAAGGCGAAAGCTGCGGCAGCAGACTGGCACAGAACGTACCGTAATCCGCCCTGCTTAAGAAAACAGCGCGGTTTCTGAAATACGTGCCTCCCTGTGTTCGCTGCAGTGCCATCCAGGCCGGCAGTACGCTTTCGGCAAAACCTTTACTGACCTGCCAGAGTACTCCGTCCTTCTTCACAAAGAAATGTTCCGAGCCTTCAAAGATCTGCAGGGCTTCCACCCGGATCTCCGCACCGCCGATGGTTTCCTCCATCTTCATGACGAGCTTCGGGTCCCCGTCCTTCACCGGGAAATCCTGTTCGTCCAGGCGGATGGTCTGCCCCATGAAATGCACGAGAAAACTCTCGAGTGATTCTCCCCTCAGCAGGAGATATCGGTAATTCGCGGAATTTTCATACAGGACCGTCTCCCGGTAATCCGGCTGCTTAACGGCGATCGCCCGCTCCAGCAGAGTCAGCAGTTCCCGGGCGTCTTCTGTAAAAGCCGAACGGTCATGCACGAACTGCAGGCTGCTTCCATAAGTGACTTCTCGCATTTCCTGCACATCCCGCACCAGTTTGACCAGGTTTTTGACCACATATTTCCGCTTCCCGCCCAGCTTCATCTCCAGCAGCAGCCCGTTCCGGTCTGACTGGAAATAACATTCCAGGTCAATCTCCTGATCCAGTCCCCCCAGGCGGTGCATACGTCCGCGGACTGCATACTGGTGCAGCAGCAGCGAAAGCTCTTCTGTGGTCGTGCGGTCCGATTTCAAAACCGGACGGACCGGCCCGCTGTTCCTTTTTTTCTGTTCCATCTGCAGGGCAAAAGCCAGCGCCACGCAGTGTTTACACATCCCCCAGTAGTTATCGTAGGCGGGGCATTCGCAGGTATAATCTTCGATGAGATCTTCTTCATCGACGGTGATCATGGTATAGTAAACGCGGCGTCCGCTGCCCCGTACCTCACCTTCGGCGCGGGTGCTTCCATGCCCCGAAGCAGGCCATCGGACGTCGATCTTTTTCACCCGTCCCAGGCCATAATACTCTTTTCCCTTCCGGTAGGCGTTGTCATACGCCGTTCTCCTGATTTCCGCAGCCGTCAGCATGTTTCACCCCCCTCTCATATCCGGATTAAAACAGAAACGGGCGGCCGGATGGGCCGCCCCAGCTTATTCATTTTTTCAGATAATACCGGTGAGAATATCTCCAGGTACCGTTTATTCCGCATCCGGCAGAATTCCGCCGTCCCGTACAATACCCATCAGCTCTTTGGCCTTCGCGATGGATGCATCATTCTGCAGTTCCACATACAGGCTGCGGCTTCCCATGGAATAGGTCGTGCGCCGTGCGCCTTCCCCTGTCACGCGGTATGTCTTCACGTTCCAGTCACCGCCGAAGAGGTAGACGCTCAGCATGCCGGTCAGCTCATCATATGTCATGCCCGTATTGAAAGCCTTGGGAATGCTGTCCAGAAGCCTGGTATAATTCATCAGGATCGAAGGAGACATCACCTTATCCATGACAGCCTTCACCATGGCAAGCTGGTTTTCCTGACGCTGGTCATCACCGTTCGAGAAGGAATGGCGTTCACGGACAAAGCTCAGGGCTTCCCTGCCGTTCACATGGTTCATGCCTTTGTCAAAGTGCACGCCGTATACTTCGCCGGTAAATGCCTGAGAGGAATAAACATCCACGCCTTCCAGGGCATCAATGATCTGCATAAAGCCGCTGAAGTTCACACGGACATAATAATTGATGTCTACATCATAGAGGTACTCCAGCGTTTCCATGGAGGCTTCCACACCGTACACGCCGGCATGTGTCAGCTTATCCATGGCGTTGCCCGCCACAGGCAGTTCCACATAATAATCACGAGGTGTGGAGACCAGCAGGATCTGCCGGGTGGAAGGATTGACCACCGCCATAATGTTTACGTCGCTGCGGCCTCTCGCAGCCGTCGTGCCGTACGCATCGATACCGCTGAAATAAACGATGAAAGGATCCACGGAGAAGTCGACCGAAGTTTCCTCCGCCACTTCTTCATCCTCCGCCAGAATATCAAATCCGAAGGTATAGACAACCCGGGTCTCATCCTCCAGCTCGGGATATTCTTCCTCGATCATCTGCCGGTAAGTTTCGCTGAAGAGAATCGCATCCACCTCCCGGTCGTAAAGCGCCTGTACCTGGTCGCCTACGCCGGCATATTCCACGGTGGCGAGTTCTTTTCCGTTCAGGCCTTCCAGCATGGCAACGGTTTTCTCGGTATTGATCCGGTCCACGCGGAACTGAACGCCGATCTTTTCCTGATCCAGAGAGAGCAGGGAATGCAGCTGGCTGTCCTCCATGACAAGGAAAGATATTTCGTCCTGAGGAATCATCATTTCTGCGGTAACGGTAACAACTTCCTCCTCTGCCGCGGCAGTTGTTTCGGCGGGAGCCTGTTCAGCAGCTCCGGCAGTTCCTGCCAGAAGCAGCAGAGCCAGTGCCATTGCAGTGATCCCAAATCTCTTCATAAGACACGCCCTCTCTTTCTGTAATAAAATTTTTTAGCTGTACAGGGGATATTTGCGGCACAGCTCGTTCACGCCGGCGCGGACAGCCTCTGCGTTCGCATCATAATCCCGGATGATCAGCGAAATGTATTCCGCAATCCGGTCCATATCCTCTTCGACAAGGCCGCGGGTGGTAACGGCTGCTGTGCCGATACGGACGCCGCTGGTCACAAAAGGTTTTTCCGGATCATTCGGTACTGCATTCTTGTTAACAGTGATATACACGGAATCCAGGCGGTGTTCCAGTTCCTTGCCGGTAACACCCAGGTTCCGCAGATCCGCCAGCATCAGGTGGTTGTCCGTTCCGCCGGAAACCAGATTGATTCCCCGAGAAAGGAGTCCCTGCGCGAGAGCGGCAGCATTATTTACGATCTGCTTTGCGTACGCTGCGAATTCCGGCTTCAGGGCTTCACCCAGGCAGACCGCCTTGGCAGCAATCACATGCTCCAGCGGGCCGCCCTGTGTGCCGGGAAAGATGGCTTTGTTAATGGCTTTGCCGTATTCCTCGCGGGCCAGGATCATTCCGCCGCGGGGTCCCCGAAGGGTTTTATGAGTCGTAGTGGTCACTACATCTGCATAAGGAATGGGCGAAGGGTGCTGCCCGCCGGCTACCAGGCCTGCGATATGGGCCATATCCACCATGAAAAGAGCACCTGTCTCTTTGGCGATTTCGGAAATCCGGGCGAAGTCGATAATGCGGGGATAAGCGGAAGCACCGGCCACGATCAGCTTCGGGCGGTGTTCTTTTGCCAGAGCTTCCAGGCGGTCGTAATCCAGGAAGCCATCCGCATTTACACCGTAAGGAATAAAACGGTAGAGCTGGCCGCTCACATTAACTGCCGCGCCATGGGTCAGATGTCCGCCTTCCGCGAGGCTCATCCCCATAACAACATCCCCGGGCTGCAGCAGAGCGGCATAGACCGCCAGGTTTGCCTGGGCGCCGGAATGAGGCTGCACATTGGCGAATTCCGCGCCGAACAGCTTTTTGGCCCGTTCTATGGCAACGTTTTCGACAACATCCACCCATTCACAGCCGCCGTAATAGCGCTTTCCGGGATAACCCTCTGCATATTTATTCGTAAGGCAGCTGCCCATAGCTGCCATAACGGCAGGGGAAACCAGGTTCTCCGAAGCGATCAGCTCCAGGTTGCGGCGCTGCCTGGCCAGTTCTCCCTGCATGGCGGCGCCAACTTCGGGATCCGCCTGGGAGACAAAGCCGATCGAGTCCATCATATCCTTATACATACGGAATTCCTTTCTGTGAGGAAAATAAAGAAACGCTGATTAATTCAGCCTTTTTCCTTAATAAGCCTTGCCCCAGTAAACCAGCTTCTTTGCCGGCTTTCCGCAGCAGACGCAGACATCTGAAATGTGTTCCTGCTCGAAAGGCATGCAGCGGGAAGTCGCAGTGGTATCTTCCTTGATCTTCATCTCGCAGGCTACATCCCCGCACCACATCGCCTTCACAAATCCGGGCTTGTTGGCCACCGTATCCTTGAAGGATTCGTAGTCCGTGGCTTCGTACATGTGGGATTCCAGATGTGCCTTGGCGCGGGCGAACATATCCGCCTGCATGGAATCCAGCATATCTTTTACATTTTCTGCCAGAGCGGTAAGCTCCACCACCCTCTTTTCACGGGTATCACGCCGCACAAGCACTGCCTGGCCGGCTTCGATATCCTTCGGGCCGATCTCCACACGCAGCGGGATGCCGCGCATTTCCTGTTCGGAGAATTTCCAGCCGGGGCTCTTGTCCGTATCGTCCACCTTCACCTTGAAGCCTGCTTCGGTAAGCACAGCCTTCAGTTCCATGGCCTTTTCCAGCACGCCTTCTTTGTGCTGGGCGATCGGAATCACCATGACCTGTGTCGGAGCGATGCGGGGCGGCAGCACCAGACCGGAATCATCGCCGTGCACCATGATGAGAGCGCCGATGACGCGGGTGGAAAGTCCCCAGGACGTCTGGTGGACGTACTGCAGCTGATTGTCCTTATCCGAATACTGGATGCCGAAAGCACGGGCAAAACCGTCGCCGAAGTTGTGGCTGGTACCGGACTGCAGAGCCTTGCCATCGTGCATCAGGGCTTCGATGGTATAGGTGGATTCCGCGCCTGCGAATTTTTCCTTGTCGGTCTTCTGGCCCTTGATCACCGGGATCGCCAGCACCTGCTCCAGGAAATCCGCATAGACGTTCAGCATCAGGATCGTGCGCTCTTCAGCATCCTCATGCGTTGCATGTGCGGTGTGGCCTTCCTGCCACCAGAATTCTGTGGTGCGCAGAAAAGGACGGGTTGTTTTCTCCCAGCGGACCACCGAGCACCACTGATTATAGTGCTTCGGCAGATCCCGGTGGGACTGTACGATATCTTTATACAGTTCGCAGAACAGGGTCTCGGACGTAGGGCGCACGCACAGGCGCTCCTGCAGCTTCTCCGTACCGCCCTGGGTAACCCAGGCTACTTCCGGTGCGAAACCTTCCACATGATCCTTTTCCTTCTGCAGCAGGCTTTCCGGGATGAACAGGGGCATGCCCACATTTTCCACGCCGGTTTCCTTAAAACGGGCATCCAGCTGATGCATAATGTTTTCCCAGATCGCATAACCTGCGGGACGCAGCACCATGCAGCCCTTCACGCTGGAATAATTCACCAGTTCTGCCTTTTTTACGACATCTGTATACCACTGGGCGAAATCCTCCGCCATGGGGGTAATCGCCTCTACCAGTTTCTTTTCTTTTGCCATATCTTTCTCCTGTCCGTCCGCGGCGCCTGCCCCTGCCGGTGCAGGGCGTTAAGAACATGCATAATTATCAATAATGAACAGACTAACGAACAGTCTAACACAAAGAAAGTTCTTTGTAAACCGGAAAAAGCGGCCGCAGACGGGATGACTGCAGCCGCTTTTTCACCTGATTATGATGAGTTGTCAGTTCACGTTTTTTCTGTTATGCTGTCCGCAGAATTCCCATATG
>CACZQT010000003.1 GCA_902783295.1 uncultured Lachnospiraceae bacterium | reverse complement strand
TTTGATCTTTTTAGTGGACCTGTTTAGTCCAAATCCACTTGAAAATGGATTCTACATGACTTTTCTGCTTTTGTCAACAGTGAAAACATCAATCTTTCATGGATTTCATCGTCGGGAAGAAGATGACATCGCGGATGGCCGGGGAGTTGGTGAGCAGCATGACCAGACGGTCGATGCCGTAACCGATGCCGCCTGTAGGAGGCATGCCGATCTCCAGGGCATTCAGGAAATCTTCATCCGTATGCTCGGCTTCTTCATCGCCTGCCGCGAAAGCGGCTTCCTGTGCGGCAAAACGGTCCCTCTGATCGATGGGATCGTTTAACTCGGAATAGGCATTGCACATCTCGCGGCCGTAGATAAACAGCTCAAAACGTTCCACACGGGAAGGATCATCCGGCTTTTTCTTGGTCAGAGGGGAGATCTCGATGGGATGATCCATCACAAAGGTGGGCTGAATCAGATTCTGTTCGCAGAATTCTTCAAAGAACAGATCGATGATATTGCCCTTGACGAAGCGGTCTTCCACCTCCAGGCCGCGCGCTTTCGCGATCGCTCTGGCTTCCTCGTCGCTCTCTACCTGGTCGAAATCCACGCCCGCATATTTCTTCACGGCGTCGGACATGGTAATCCGTTCAAAAGGCTTGCCCAGGTCGATCATGGCTTCCCCATACGGGATGGTTGTGGTGCCGCAGACCGTCTCTGCCAGATAGCGGAACATGCTCTCCGTCAGTTCCATCATTCCTTCATAATCCGTAAAGGCCTGATAGAGCTCCATCAGAGTAAATTCCGGATTATGACGGGTATCCACGCCTTCGTTGCGGAATACGCGGCCGATCTCATAGACCTTCTCCAGGCCGCCGACGATCAGACGCTTCAGGTACAGCTCCAGGGAAATGCGCAGTTTTACGTCCTCATCCAGCGCATTATAGTGGGTATCAAAAGGTCTGGCAGCTGCCCCGCCGGGATTCGATACCAGGATAGGGGTTTCCACTTCCATGAAACCGCGGCCGTCCAGGAAACGGCGGATTTCCTTGAGAATCCGGGAGCGCTTGAGGAACACTTCCTTCGATTCCGGATTCATGATCAGGTCCACATACCGCTGGCGGTAACGCAGATCCGTATTCGTGAGGCCGTGGAATTTCTCCGGAAGGACCTGCAGGCTCTTGGAAATCAGGCGCACCTCGGACGCATGGATGGAGATTTCCCCGGTCTTGGTCTTAAAGACTTCGCCGCTGATCCACAGAATATCCCCGATGTCGGATTTTTTGAAATCCGCATAAGGTTCTTCCCCAATCGAATCACGTGCGACATAGATCTGGATATCCCCTTCCAGATCGCGGATATTGCAGAAAGAAGCCTTCCCCATGACGCGCTTGAAGAGCATGCGCCCTGCCACGGAAACCGCCTTTCCTTCCAGTTCTTCAAAATGGTCCTTAATCTCCAGGCTGTGGTGGCTGACCGGCACCTTGGTGACCCGGAAAGGATCCTTTCCGGCTTCCTGCAGCGCCTGCAGCTTCTCGCGGCGGATCCTGCGTTGTTCGTTCAGATCCGGTTCCTGCCTGGTATTGTTGTTCTGCTGTTCTCCCATATCAGTTCTCATCCCTCCAGATATCCAGCACCTCGAACACCTGTGTGCCGGCAGGGGTTTCTACCTCTACCTGATCTCCCGTTCTCTTTCCCATAAGCGCTTTGCCGATGGGAGAATCGGGAGAAATCTTTCCTTTCAGGCTGTCCGCTTCATTGGAGCCGACAATTGCAAACTCCATCTCGCTTCCGAAGCTTACCGCAAGTACTCTTACACGGCAGCCTACATTGATGATATCCGCTGCCACTTCATCCGCTTCGACGACTTCGACGTTCTTGATCAGCTCTTCCAGTGAGGCAATTTCCGCTTCCAGGTCGCGCTGTTCGTCCATGGTGGCGTCATATTCTGCATTCTCTGACAGATCGCCCTGGGCTCTTGCTTCCTGCAGCTTTTCCGAAATCTCCGGTCTGCGCACCACTTTCAGGTATTCCAGCTTTTCCTCCACCTTCTGAAGGCCTGCCCGGGTCATGATATTTTTCTCTGCCATGATTTTTCCTCCCAATGATGCGAACAGCTTATTTTCGCGGCTCTGCCTGCAGATATACACGAAAATGCAGGCAAATGCACCGCTTTGGGTCCGCATCTGCCTGTCGCCTGTTCACCTTTTTGATTATCCGGCTCCCCGCCGGGAACTTTGGGTATTATAGCCTTGAATTTATACGTTGTCAATGAGAATGTTTCGGGAAATACTGCGAATTCCGGAAAAAACGGTGCTGTATTTTCCTCTCTGCTTTACTGAAGAAGCAGATCCACCCACGCTCTCAGATCCTCCAGAGTACTTACTCCCTGGCTTCGCTCCCGCAGTCTTGCGGAATGAGGCAGGCCGGCTGTATACCAGCCCAGATGTTTCCGGATCTCCCGCATGGCCATACCCTCTCCTTTGTCCCCGGCCAGCAGGCTTCCGTGCCGCAGAATCATGGCGGCTATTTCCTGCCTGTCACGTTTGTCCGGAACAGGCTTTCCTTCCAGCGCCGCCCTGATTTCCGCAAAGACCCATGGATTTCCCCGGGCGGCGCGGGCGATCATCAGGCCGTCGCAGCCTGTTTCCTGAAGCATCCTCTTCGCGTCTTCCCCGCAGCGGATATCCCCGTTTCCGATCACCGGGATGCTTACGGCTTCTTTCACCTGCCGTATGATATCCCAGTCCGCCTGTCCTGTATAATACTGCTCCCTTGTCCGTCCGTGAACCGCCACAGCGGCTCCTCCTGCGTCTTCTATGCGTTTCGCAATTTCCACCGCATTAGCATGAGCCTCATCAAACCCCCGGCGGATCTTGACTGTCAGCGGCTTATGCAGTTTCCGGGTCATGGCGGACACGATAGCGCTGACCTTTCCGGGATCCTTCATCAGGGCCGAGCCTTCTCCGTTATTAACCACCTTCGGCACCGGGCAGCCCATATTCACATCAATATAATCGAAATCCTCTTCCAGTCTGACGGCCATTTCTGCCATCAGTTCCGGATCATTCCCGAAGAACTGCACGCCGATGGGTTTTTCGTCCGGTTCGTGCGACAGCAGGCTTCTGGTATTTTTGTTCCTGTAGTGCAGTGCCTTGGCGCTGATCATCTCCGTAACCAGGATATCCGCCCCCTGCTCCCTGCAGAGCAGGCGGAAAGCATGGTCGGTAACGCCGGCCATCGGCGCCAGAAAAAGCGGCACAGAGCCGTCTTCGTTTTCTTTTATCCGGAAAAAGTCCATATCAGACTCCCTCTCCCATGAAAACCAGGCGGTAGTACATCTCCAGGCTGTTCAGCAGGTCTTTGTTTTCTTCCTGCAGACGGCGGATCCGCAGTTCTCTGTCGATCTCGTCCACCAGGTAATCCGCATCCTCCTGTGAAACCTGCAGAAGCAGAGTTCCCTGCCGGTCAAATTCCAGTGTCAGCACACCGCCGGCCTCTTCCGTAAAAAGGACACAGAGGATTTTGAGTTCCTGCTTCACCGCCTCGGGAAGGCGGGAAAACGCCGGGTTGAAATAAAACTTTTCCGTATAAGAACTGGCTCCGCAGAGAACGACCCGTTCCGGTTTCTGATCACACATATCCGTTTACCCCCCTGACGCTGACTTCTCCGGAAATCACCTTGTGCAGACTCCCGCCGGCTTCCACCAGCAAGGCGCCGCCGGCATCAATCCCCCTGCAGATACCGGTCCAGTCCCCGGACGGTTCCAGAATACGCACTTCCTCCCCCAGGCTTACCAGGGAAGCATTATATTCCTCCCGCAGGAATGCCAGGTTCTGTTCCTCCCGGAATTTCAGATATTCTTCCCCGAAATGTTCCATGAAGCGGCAGCACAGCTCCGCACGGGAAATTCTCCGGCCGGTCGCCTGGAAAATGGAGGCAGCCCGTCCGGACAGCTCTCCCTCAAAAGATTCCTGGCTGACGTTAAAGCCGATCCCTACCACAATCTGACGGATATCCTGTTCCTCCAGTTTCATCTCCGTCAGGATGCCTGCGATTTTCCTTGAAGAAAGCAGCAGGTCGTTGGGCCACTTAATCTGCGGCGCACTTCCTGCCAGATCCTCTACCGCCTTTTTACCGGCCATGGCAGCCAGAAGGGTCAGCATGGACGCTTTTTCCGGTCTGAAAGCAGGACGAAGCACGAAACTCATGGCCAGGGCTGTTCCGGACGGTGTTTCCCAGCTCCGCCCACGGCGGCCTTTTCCTCCGTTCTGCCTGTCTGCCACCACCAGAGTACCTTCCGGTGCACCTTCCTCCGCCAGACGGTTCGCCTGAATATTGGTGGAGTCCGTCTCCTGAAAAACCAGCAGAGGAGCATTCTTCCAGAGATCCCTCCGGCGGCTCCCGATTTCTGCTTCTGTAAGAACATCCGGCGCAGCTTCCAGATGATATCCGCGGTTTTTCTGTGAATCGATCCGGTACCCGTCTTCTTTCAGTGCGCAGATACACTTCCAGACAGCTGTCCGGGAAACGCCCAGCGTTTCACAGATCTGCTGACCGGAAACATACTCTTCCTTCTCCCGCAGCATTGTCAGAATCTGTTTTTTCATGCGGATCTTCTCCCTTCCGTCCAGAAACCGCCTGCGATTTCTGCATGTCGTGTACGGCATTGCGCAGCCAGGTTCAAGAACGCCGGCGGGAAACGCAGCGCGTCTCCCGCCGGCATCGCCGGAACATCACCAGATGTTCAGTATCGAAATATAGCAGATTACCAGCAGCAGTATCCCCCCTGTCAGGGCCAGAAAACCGGCTGCTTTCTGGTTTTGTCCCCGGAGATTCTTGCGGAAACGCAGCCAGGCGGTAAAAAAGTTCATGATCGCCGCCAGAAAAAACACCACCGGAAAGCCCAGCAGGTTTGCGTCGCCTCCCAGAAACGAAACAATAAAACCGGCTGCGCATCCCAGGGTAAGGACAATATAGACAACATTGCACCGTTTCGTAAACGTCCTCGGATCGCTGGTCATGGCGTCCTCTTTTCCTGCACGTGATCACGTGTCATCAGATGATATAAGGGTCAAAAGGTCATATAAAAACGTGCCTGCACGTTTTTATATGACTTCGGGCCCTGCTAAAACATGAGTACTCTGCTTCCTGTCAGCGGCTCAGTCGCCGAAAACAGCCCTGTAATCGGCCTGGAATTTTTCAATGCCCTGATCCGTCAGCGGATGCTTCACCATCTGCATAAGAACCTTGTAAGGAACCGTCGCGATATCCGCTCCTGCCAGAGCACAGTCCGTCACATGTGTCGTATTGCGGATGCTGGCGGCAATCACCTCTGTTTCGATACCGTGAATATCGAACATTTCTACGATATCGGAAATCAGATCCACACCGGGCATATTGATGTCATCCAGCCTTCCTACGAAAGGCGATACATAAGTAGCGCCTGCTCTGGCTGCCAGAAGAGCCTGGTTTACGGAGAATACCAGCGTAACATTCGTATGGATTCCTTCGGCTGACAGCACCTTCACTGCTTTAAGGCCTTCTGCCGTCATGGGGATCTTCACCACCATGTTTGGATGGATAGCGGCGATTTCGCGTCCTTCCGCGATCATACCTTCCGCATCCGTTGTAGTAGCCTTCACTTCTCCGCTGATCGGTCCGTCTACGATGGAAGTGATCTCCTGGATCACCTGGCGGAAATCCCTGCCCTCTTTGGCGATCAGGGACGGGTTTGTCGTTACACCGCAGATAATGCCCATCTCATTGGCCGTGCGGATTTCATCTACATTTGCCGTATCAATAAATAATCTCATGACTGCCTCCTGATTAATATCCATGATGTATCCGGAGATCTCTGCAGCGCACTCCGGCTGCCGTCTCCTGTTTCTTCCGGGAAAGTATACCCCCAATCTCATATTTTGGCAAGCAGGAAGATCGGAAAGAGTGCCTTTTACCAGTACTCATTCGGCCTGCAGAGAAGCAGTCCCAGGAGGAAGCCGAAAAGCATGCCGCTGATATGGGCTGCGTTGTTTGTACTGGAACTGACAAAACCGGAATAAAGGCTGAATACGATCAGAATCAGCATCTGACGTTTGTCAATTCCTCCCAGACTTCTTCTGTTTTTCAGGATGCAGGCAAACAGGGCTCCGATCATCCCCATAATGGCCCCGGACGCACCGGCAGAAAAGACCTCCATCTGCACATATTCATAATACCAGAGGGAAAACATGTTTGCCCCCAGGCCGCTCAGGACATAGATCAGAAGAGTTTTCCAGCTTCCCACAGCCTCTTCCATCCTCTGTCCTATCAGGAAGAGCATCAGCATATTGTGCATCAGGTGCGAAGCCCCGAAGTGCATGAACATGGATGAAAACAGGCGGTAATACTCCCCCTGGTACAGAACGGCAAAAGGATACAGCACCCATCTGTACAGTGTAGGATAACCGCCCGCATCCATTTTCCAGACAGTTACATATATATACAGGAGAAGATTGGCGGCAATCAGAATGCAGGTTACAGGCGGCAGTTTTCGTTCTCTCATAGCAGATCCCACCGTTTGGTTGTTTATACGTCCTGAGCAGTATCCTGCCCGGGACGTATAAAAGTATAGCATCCGTATCCGCGGTTTGTCAAACCGCGTCAGGCTGTCACTTCATATCCAGCCGGTAGGAAATATCCGCAAAACGGATCTCATCTCCTTCCTGCAGAGGGTATGGGGATTCCGGCGGCAGAATGAATCCATTGACCCGGGTTCCATGGATAGAGCCGCAGTCGGTCAGACAGAGTTCACCGTCTTCCAGGGTAAAGCGTGCGTGGATCCGGCTGATGGAAGGAACATCCAGCAAAATTCCGGTCTCTCCCTTCAGCTTCCCAACTGCCAGCGGAAACCGCTTCAGCAGAATTTCTTCCCCTGCGTCTTTGCCCTGCGGAATCAGTCTCCAGTCCCCGGCAGGCTTCTCCTTCCTGATCTCTTCGGTTTCTGCGTTCTTCTCCGCCCGGTTCTGCCGGATCCGTACCAGAAGAAACAACGCCCCGAAGCCGGCGGCCGCTGCAAAAAGCTTCGGCTCCCAGGTTCCGGAGCGGACACGCAGCCACCCTGCCAGCAGAAGAGTAAAGCTTGCGGCAGACAAGGCAGCAGCTTCTCCCAGACGCCCTGCATGTGTTTTCTCTGACTCCCCGCCGCTTTCCTCCTCTTCCTCTGCTTCCCGTTCCGAAGGTGGATAAGGATTCCGGACATTCTCTGACTGCCCGGCGGAAAAGCGGCTGATTTCCTTCATCAGATCCTCGAGCCGGAAATATTCCTGTTCGGAAATTTCAAAAAGACGGTACGCCGCCTCCGTGCCGGAAGTGTCCTGATGATCCGTTTTCCGCAGAAAGAAGCGGATCAGCGCCCGGAGCTGTTCAAAGAAATCCTGCCGGAACCCCGGGTGACAGCACAGACGGATCGAATCCAGGTCCGGCATGGCAAAGATCAGTTCCGGATCCAGAATCAGATGATCCAGATCCAGCAGACGTTCTTCCGCCTCCTCTACGGCCTGTTCCACCCCCGAAAGAATCCGGGTCATCTCCCGGAAGGAAAGGGAGCGCAGCCGGTAAAGCCCTGCCAGAGAGTTCCCAACAGACAGGGAAAACGCATATACCGTACCGTCCTTTCCTTTTCTTCTCTGCAGCCGGAGAAGATGCTGCCCCGGATTCTTTTCCAGCAGGCGGCAGGCATACTCTTCCGCCGGCTCCTCCTCCGGAAGCAGGAGCCAGGTCTCGTTCGATGTTCTCTCAAATGTGCCGTCCAACGTCTTTTTCCTTTCCTTCACGGATCTTTTCTGCCCTGCCCCGGTTTATTCCGCCAGGGACTGCAGAAGACGGACCGCCCGTATCCAGTGCACCGGTTTCCGCCTGCGTACTGCAAACACTGCTTCAAACATTTCCCCGTAACGGCTGTTTTCCGGGATATCCCGGCAGGAAGCTTCCACCTGGTTTCCGGTATCTTTTACGTTGATTCTGGAGGCATGCAGGCGGAAAAAACCGCCCCGCATCATGTCATCTCCTTTTTCCGTATCCCTGCCCGCCCTGTCCAGCGCTTTCTCCGCCAGTATGGCTGTCATCCTGATGGAATCCGACAGATATTCTGTCATCAGCAGTACATCCGCCAGAACAAAGAGCAGAATGGAAAAAATCAGGGCTGCTTCGACCGTTACACTGCCGGCATGCTGCCGCCTTCTTTTTTGTTTCATGGAATTCCCCCTGCTCCGGGGATCAGAGCGTAGACAGCCAGAAGAGCCGGGAGGAGCGGAACCCTGTTCCCGTCCTGATTCTGCCCTGTCGGAGCTGACATCCTTTTTTTCCGGCGGACTGCCAGTCCTCCGGCAGCCGTCAGCAAAAAGGATAAGAAAGCCAGACAGTAGAGATTTTCCAGTGTGAGCATATAACCCAGGCTCCAGAACAGAAGCGCGTCTCCTTCTCCGACCGCCCCGCCGCTGATGTGGGAAACGGCTTCCAGAAAAATCCCCGGCAAAAGAGAAAGCAGCGCTTCCACCGCTCCTCTTCCTTCCCTGCCTGCCAGAAGTTCCAGACACCCAAGTACAGGCGGCAGCAGAAGGTATTCTCCTTGTATCTGCATAGACGACAGATCCTGCCGGCACAGTATGTACAGCAGCCAGAATACCGTAATCTTCGGAATCCATTCCATTTTCCTGCCTCTTTCCAGCCTTTTTATTCTTCACCGCAGTGGCTGCACGGCGGCAGGGAAATGCTTTCCAGCGGGACCAGGCTGACAGTTCTTTTCAATCCGGAGCAGTCCCTGGATACATGGTAACGGTCTCCCTGCGGGGTGATAAATACGGTGCCTGATGGAACTGCACTGACCGCACAGTGCTCACAGGGGGTATAGCGGCCTCCGCTCTGGTTTCTGGCAGCTTTTACAGCGCCTGCGGAAACTGTTCTGACTGTTACTCTCAGGTGATAGCAGCTGCCATCTCTGTGATATACCTGTCCGCTTTCCGTCACATAGACCATTTCTCCGCTGTCATCGGAGTTTCCGGATCCCAGCGGTTCCTGCCCGCTCCAGCACCTGCGGCGGCTGGCCAGTTCGACGGGCAGTTTCAGAACAAGCCCCGGAAAACCACGAAAAATCAGCCGGTAACGGACTACGAGACAGATGTCCCCTTTGCGGTGCCAGCTGCTTGCCAGCAGGGAAAGACCGGCTGCTCCCTTCTCTATGGGAGAGGCCTGCAGAGTCTCCCTGCCTACTGTCTTTACCAGCCGGCCAGTTTCATACATAATCCAGGCCGTCCCTTTCAGCATGCGCCTGATGTCCAGGCTCTCGTCAAAAGCATCCTCCTCTTTGCTGTCGAACTTTTCCAGAAGAAAGGACTGCTGGGCCAGTTCTCCTGTAAGCTCATCCAGGCTATACTGGATGCGGATCTGTATTCCAAGTGCCGGAAAGAACGTCCAGAAAAAAGAAATGCACAACAGGAACAGCGGTACCACACAGGCCGCCTCTACCGTGAGGCTGGCGCAGAAGGAAGAAACAGCGGAAACCTTTTCCCGGAACCGGGGGTCCGGACACCAATGCTTTCGCATGGTTCTGGGGGGAGTGTCCTTATATTTTTTTGTGTTCCTGCAGCGCAGGCATAGGTTCCGTAAAGCCCCGGGAAAAGGCATCCGCTGTTTCCTCCTTCCTCAAAGCAGCGCTCATGTTTCCTCCAGGTAACCGAATCCGGCTGTTTTTTCCCACTCAAAAAACCCTTTTTTCTTCCGGAGAATCCCCACATAAAGCGGAAGAAAAAGCACCTTCCCTCTGGCCTGCACCAGCAGGATTCCCTGTACCAGGCAGCGGTTCATCCGGAAAGAACCATCCAGCTTCTGCAGATTCCACTGGATGACATCCATCCCCCGGTAGCTCAGTGTTTCCAGGGGCGTCAGATAGAGGCAGATCCGGAGATGGTCTTCATAGGAAAGTCCCTCTCCTTTGGGCGTTCCGTCTTTCCCTCCGATGTTTCTCCAGGCGGAGCCTGCTCCCTCCAGAGAAATCATCCAGTCGCCGCTTCCTTTCAGAAAATGAACCCTGCCCCCATCCAGCAGGATGCGGACATCCGCCAGGCTCTCCGCCAGTGCCCAGACCGCCTGGAGCAGCTGATCAGTAACCACCGTCAGCCAGGCCTGCCCGGTCCAGCCGACTGCCAGGGCAGCCGCTTCCGCTGTCAGCGCTGTTTTTTCAGAGTCCCGGGCCATACTCAGGCGGTTCAGTCCCAGCCGTATTCCCAGGATCCGGCAGGCGACGCTTTCCAGATTCTTCCGGTCGCTGTTTTTCCCGGCTGCCAGATATTCCAGCTCGTACAGGGGGCTCTTATTTTTCTCCGCAGTATAGCAGTCCATGTTTTTCATCAGGTACTCACGGAACAGGAAAGGATTCCCGGAACTGCCGCTGTCTCGTACAGACCGCCCCTTTTCCGAACGGCTGAGGGTTGACGGAAGCCCGTCCCGGGGAATTGAAGCTTCAGATACAGCCTTTCCTTCCGGAAGCACTATGGAAAGAAGTCCTCCCCGTATCACTTTTCTGACACTCTCAAGAATCCGGAGGAAACGGCTGCCTTCTTCCTTTTCTTTTTCCAGTCTCTCTTTCTCCGCCTGAGAGGCTTCTCCGGTGTCTTCCTCCCCGTCAGCCTGTGCCGCCTGTTCTTCTGCCGCTTCCTCTGCCTCCTCCACTGCCTCCTTCAGGTCCCCATAACTGGGAAGCAGGTCTTCCGGTTTCCACTCCTCCATAGATTCCGACTCCTGAAGAATTGCCTGAAAATCGCCGTCAGACAGAGCCAGATGCTCGTCCCAGAAGGATTCCAGCAGTTCCACACCGGACGCTTTCATCGCTTCCGAAGCCAGTTCCCGGAATACGGCTCCCCCTTCGTCTGTCATCATGACGCACCGGTCCCAGAAGATATCCCTCACTTCGAACGATGTCATATGCGCCTTCTTCCGTGAACCGATGCCATACTGCCAGGCAGAAATATACTCTTCACCGGCCTCCGCCAGCCCGTTCAGCCCGCGGGGAGGAAGCAGCCGCCCAAAAAGCTGATACTGGCCCAGAAGAGGACCGTAATAAGCCGCAAATGCAGATTCAGCAGCAGCGGAAACGGCGGATTGAAGCTGGAAGGATACTGTCTGTGCCCGTGCGTACTCCAGGAGAATACCTGTGACCGCCAGAAAGGCGGAAAGCAGCAGCGCCAGAAACACGGTCATACTGCCGGGCAGATACAGCTTAGCTGTAGACGGCCTTCGCATTTTTTGTAATAGCACCGAAAATCGTTGTGACCAACGACGTCAGCTGCTCCCGGAAAATCAGAACCAGGGCGATCAGGACCACCAGGATCAGAATCATTTCGACGACTCCGATGCCCCGGTCATCTTCCCGGAATGCTGTATTTGATTTCATCTCATTTCCTCCGTTCTCTGGAATATGGATTATTGTTTTTTCTGTTTTTTAAAAACTCAGTATTGCAGGAGCCATGAGCACTGTCATCACCAGGGAAAAGAGCAGGATCATGGGCACCAGCAGCCTGGAAGAAATTTCTTCCCCATGCTTTCTTGCCTCCCTGAGCCTTTCCTCCAGGGCAGCTTCCGCCTCTTCCTTCATCAGAGGAAGCAGGCCGCGGCTTCCTCTTTTCAGGTTGCTCTGCAGCAGGCTTCCCAGCCGCAGGTACGGCTGCAGACCGCAGCGTCTGCCGAAACGTACATACATTTCCTCTTCCAGCACACCCTGCCCCAGAGAATTCAGCGCCAGGCTCATCTCCTCGTACAGCACCTGTTTTTCTCCTCCGGCTGCCAGAGATGCCCGGTAATGAAGAACCATCCTCTCCCAGGCTGCCCGGACAGGCAGCCCGGCCCCCATCAGCACCGTCAGGCTGCTGATCAATTCAGGATAGGCTTTTTCAAGGCTTTCCTTCCGGTGTTTTTCTTCTTCTTTTTTCCGCTGCTCCGGGAGGAACCAGGCAGCCAGGACAGCGGTTATGGCCAGGAAGACAAACAGAGAGGGCGGCGTCCCGGTTCTTTTCAGGAATTCCAGTGCTCTTCCCCGGTATTCTCCGGGCAGTGTAATTACCGGTTTTTCCCGGTCGGAAGCAGCTTCCGCCAGATATGCTTCCAGGTTTTTCTCCAGTTCGTCCCCGGGAGTAACAGGCGGCAGACTGAGCCTGGCCATAACCTGCTGTTCAAAGGTTTCATCCTCCCACTGGATGACAGCCGTCAGAATGACAGTTTCCCCGTCTGCCTCCTCTGTTTTCTCTCCCAGCGTTCCATCTTCCCGGATTCTTTCCGGCGAAGTACTTTCCCAGCTGACCGTGATTCCCGGAACACCTGTCTCCGTTGCCAGAATCAGGTCATGAGAGATATGTTCCCAGTCCGGGTTTTCTCCCAGCGCCTTTTGCAGAAGCTCCTGCCAGACAGCTGCTTTCAGTTCTTCCCACTCCCGCAGCGAATATTTCCGGCTTTCCAGGCGCAGCGGGATTTCGAAGGGCTCTCCGCCAAGTCTTCCCTCGAGGAGAATCTCCCGGGCATCTTCTCCTGCCTCCGGACGGACCAGGTGTTCCACTCTTTTTTCCGTTCCGGCCAGACCGGCTGCCACGGCCAGAAGCAGACCGGCTGCCAGTATTCCCGCGCATAGTCGGATCCGCCCTTCATCCTCTTCCCGCAGAGCACTTGCCGGATCTGTTTCCGGATGCAGAATCTCCTGACGTTCTCTCCGTTCCGGAAGGATTTCCGGGAAACCCAGAAAACAGCGGATCCTGTAATACCCCTTTGCCAGACATATTTTCAAAGATCCTATACCTCTACTCTCAGAATTTTCTGCCCCAGAAGGACAGCGAACAGATAGACTGCCAGGCAGGCGGTCATAATACACCTTCCTGCGAATGTCTCATACAGGGGATCTGTGAATCCGGGGCTGCCCAGATTTACATATGCCAGGATGAGAACGGGCATAATATCCATGATATGCTGTTCCAGTCCCTTGGCTGCAGCCAGTGTGCGGATTTCTTCCCGCAGGCGGAGTTTCCCGGAAAGCAGCTGTGCCGTATCTGACAGAATCGGCGCCAGATTGCCGCTGGTGCGCTTGGCGGCGGCAAAAACCTCTGCAAACTGCCGGATCTCCGGAATCCCGCTTCGTTCTGCCAGGTTCAAAACCGCTTCCTCAGAAGTCTGGCTCATGGACAGCTTCCGGCTGATCGTCCGGAATTCCCGGGTGATCTCTCCGCCCTCTCCGTAAATCTGCGCCATTTCCAGGGCTGCTTCCTGCCAGGCATTCTCGACAGCATAACCGGCATTCACTGCGGACGCTACGGCCAGGATGCCGTCCCGGAACTGTTTTGCCAGAGCCTCCTTCCGCCGGAAGGCTTTTGTCTTACGCATCCGGAGCGGAAGCGCTGCCATGAACACCGGCCCCAGCACCAGCCAGGCTCTCAGACTCCTGTAAAAGAGAGCAGCAATCATCGCGGCTGCAGCCAGTCCCGCCGCCCCATACCCCAGCCATTCCGCCGGATTCAGTGAGCAGATTCTGTAATCGATCTCTTTTCTCCCGTTCTCCGGCCATCTCCAGCTTCCGTGTACGGACAAGCGGATGCCCCGCGGGACAGAGTGCCTCTTTTTCCTCCGAATAGGAAAAGAGCGTCCGGCACCGGATTTCTCCCTCTTCATATCCCAGCACCTCCATAATCTCCAGTACTTTCCTGGCACCGCCCCGGATCCTTCCCAGATGTACCAGCACCTCAACGGAAGAAGCAATCTGCTGCCGGATGGCCGCGAGCGGCAGTTCTCCCGCCATCAGAACCATGGTTTCAAGACGGGACAGAAGATCCGACGGGCTGTTGGCATGAGCGGTTGACAGAGAACCATCATGTCCTGTATTGAAGGCCTGCAGCATATCCAGTGCCTCAGCCCCTCTGGTTTCACCGACAATGATCCGGTCCGGGCGCATCCGCAGGGAAGTCCGGATCAGATCCCGTATTGTAACAGCGCCTTTTCCTTCTGCATCTGCATTCCGGGTTTCCAGGCGGACCAGGTTAGGAATCCCCATGATCTGCAGCTCCAGGGAGTCCTCAATCGTAATGACCCTTTCCTCCGAAGGGATGTATTCCGAGAGTGCGTTCAGGAAAGTTGTTTTTCCCGAGCCGGTACCTCCGGATATGAACAGGTTGTAGCCGCATTCTACCAGAGTTTCCAGGAATACTGCCGCCTCCGGCGTGATGCTGCCCCAGCGGATGAGTTTTTCCATGGAAATCCTTTCCTTCGGAAATTTCCGGATCGTCAGGATCGGGCCGTCCGGTGCAGCCGGCGGGAGCACCGCATTGACACGGGAGCCATCCGGAAGCCTGGCGTCCACAATCGGGGAAGCCGTATTCACTGTCCGGTTCACCCGGGAAACAATCTGCTGGATAACATCCTCCAGCCGCTCCTGCGAAGAAAAGCCTGCTTCGTACAGCTCTATCTTTCCATCCCGTTCGATAAAAATCCTGGAGCACCCGTTCACCATGATTTCAGTCACGGATTCATCCTCAATCAGATCCTGGAGCACATCCAGGCGGCGCAATGTATCGAACAGCTTTTTCCGGAACAGTTCCCGTTCTCTGACAGGCAGGTGTTTCCTGCGGCCTTCCTCCAGCAGAACCCGGTCGATTTCCTCCAGGATTTCCCCGTCACTCAGTTCCCGGGAAGGGTCCAGCCGCCGGCGGACCTTTTCCATCCACAGTGTTTCACTCTGTTCTTCTGCAGGTACTGTTTCAGCACCTTTCTCCTGCTGTATTCCTCTGTCTGTCCGGTCCAAAGCCAAACCTCTGCCTCCTTCCGGGGCTGCTGCCCTCTGCCTCCCTGTTCATCCGACCGCAGGCCGGTCTAGCGGAAGCCGTCTGTCACGCTTCCTGCGCCGCATCTCTTCCGGAGGTACCGGCTCCGTATGTGTGAGGAAGGATAGCACGCCCGGACCGCTTTGTACAGAAACTTTCCCGGACAAGTTTTAACACAAAAAGTCAGCCTGTCTCCTGCAGCCAGGTCCTGAAACGGCTGCCCAGACGAGTATAGCAGCGGTTTCTGCCCGTCTGCAGACTCCTATCCTCGTCCGGAGCAGGCGGCAGCCGGAAATCGGATATCTCAGGAGAAAAAGACAGGTTTCCGGATTCCTCCAGAAAGCAGCGGAAACCTGCCAGCAGATCGCTTCCCGCCTCCCCTTCTTCCACCACCAACAGTACCCGGCGGCAGAGCGGCAGAAGACAGAGAGGATTCCGTCCCGCATCCATGGTAATCACCATCTGCTCATATTCCCCGGTTTCCTTCACCATCATCACCAGTTCAGAAAGCTCCGCATCCTCCAGTTCCCAGATATCCCTGGGGCTGGAAACAGGCGGCAGGAAGAACGCCCTCCCCTCCTGTACCGCCAGGTTTTCCAGAGATCCCTTCCACCCGCCTGACCGGCGGAGATACAGCAGCTCCGAAAGCCCTGCCCCTCCCTCTGCAGCTTCCCCATACACAGGCGCAGCAAAAGCCTGCAGGCTGATCATCAGGGTCTTTTTTTCTTCCGCCATCACCTCCGCCAGAGTGAGACCGCATTCCGGGAGAATCTGACAGCCTCCCGGAGCATACAGAAGGGTACATTCCGTTTTTCCTTCTTCGGCTGTAAAACCAGCTCCCGCCAGTTCCAGAATCCTCCGCCGCAAAAGAGGCATGGGCTGATAACGGAACACGCTGTCCTTCCCGGCCTCGTCCTTTTCCCGGAGAAAAAGTACCTGATCCGTCATGTCCCGGATTTTACTTCGTCTCTCTTCCGGCATATCTTCCCATAATGCCTCCTGTGCAAGCAGCACTGCCGTCCGCCCGTCCCGGCAAAGATCTTCCAGCTCCTCCCAGCCGGAGGCTCCGCGGATCTGCCACGGGAGGCGTTCCCTGCGGTGGAAATAACCCGCAAAATGTCTGATATACCCCTCATCCTCGTCCAGCAGTACCAGTCGGTCTTTTGTCACGCCGATCCCTCCTTCCCATCGTCCCATCGCCGGTCTTCGCCCCCGGAAAGTGTCTTTTCCGCCGGAAGACCTAAAAAGCATAGCCCGGCCGCCCCGGAATGTACAGTGAATTTCCTTGACAAGTTTCGCGATTTTCCATTCCTGTTTCAGTATCTGTTCTTTTCAGGAATAAACTCCTGCTGCTATATTTTTTTGATACCGTTTTTATCTATTTCCTTTCCTTACTTTTTGCAAAATATTGTTTTTTTCTATTGCTTTTCTTCCAATTATTTGTTATGTTTTATTCATCAATGCATATTTTCCCATTTATTATATTTTACTCAAATGTATAGGAACTGAAGGAGCTCTTCCGGAAAGGAGCCTCTATGACGCTGAAACAACTGGAATACTTCCTGGCGATTGCGGAAGCCGGGCACATCACTGCCGCCGCAAAGAGCCTGAATATCTCCCAGCCGCCCCTCTCTCTCCAGCTGAAAGCCCTGGAGGATGAACTTGGCGTGCAGTTGTTCGAACGGGACAAACGGAATCTGACCATCACCCACGAAGGTCTGATTTTAAAAGAACGGGCTATCGAAATCCTGGCACTGGTCAATGATACCGTCCGCAGTCTGCAGAATCTGGGTATGGATGCTCAGGGAACCATCCGCATCGGCACCATCTCTTCAGCCTGCAGTCATCTGCTGCCGGAGCGGATTGTCTCTTTCCGCAAAGACCACCCCAACGTTGACTTCCAGATCTTTGAAGGAAACAGCCTGCATATTATTGAGATGATGGAAAATGAGGCTGTAGACCTAGGAATCGTCCGCGAACCCTTCAACACCAGCATTTACAACGCGGTGCCCCTGAAGGATGAAGCTCTGGGAGAAGATCAGTCGGACTCCTTCGTGGCAGTCGGCCTGCCGTCTTTCTTTGATGACGACAAAACAGACATTTCCCTGGCAGACCTGCGGGGCAAACCCCTGATTGTTCACCGGCGTTTCTATGATATGATCCTGAATTACTGCCGGCAGAAGGGCTTCTCCCCCAATATCATCTGTCAGAACAGCGAGCTGGCTTCCTCCCTCAGCTGGGCAGATGCCGGCATCGGCGTGGCCATTGTCGCCAACAACGCTACAGTCCGCTCCTTCTCGGATCATCTTGCCATCCGGCGGATTGTCAATCCTACGATTGCTTCCCAGGCCTACCTGATCTGGGACAAGAGCCACAATATTTCCAACCTTGCCAGACAGTTCATTGATCTTTTTCAGTAAAGGATCTTTATAAAACAGAAGAAGAGGACAGCCGGGCCTGGCAGCCCGGCTGTCCTCTTCTTCTGTTTTATATTATGACTGACGTTTTATCCCCGGGTTCTTCTCCGGACCTCTGCCAGTACTCTTTCTTCATCCACTTTCGTAAAATGCCCGTTCTCCAGTACTGTTTCTCCCTGGATGATGACTGTTTCCACTTCCGATCCGTTCGCCGCATATACCAGCGCCGAAGCCGGTTCATAGCAGGGTACCATCTGAGGAACATCAAGCCTCAGAACAGCCAGGTCTGCTTTCAGTCCGGGAGCGATTTCCCCGGTCTGCCCTTCAAGTCCCAGTGCTTTCGCCCCGTTTACTGTTGCCATCTGCAGTGTGCAGGATGCGCTTACAGGCAGCGGGCTTCCGGCAGCCCCCTTATAAACCAGCGCCGCCAGGCTCATCTCATGAAACATGCTCAGCCGGTTATTGCTGGCAGCTCCGTCCGTTCCCAGGCAGACATTAATGCCGGCCTCCAGCATGGAAGGCACCGGTGCGAAACCATTTCCAAGCTTCATATTGCTGGCCGGACAGGCTGCCACACTGACACCTCTTTCCGCCAGGATGCGGATATCGTTCTCTGTGGCCTGCGCACAGTGCGCCGCCACCGCCGACCCCCGGAACAGCCCCAGAGAGTCCGCGTATTCAATCGGCGTCATCCCGTCATGTGCCGTCCTGCAGTCATCCACCTCTTTGACACTTTCCGAAAGATGAATATGAAGCCCCAGGCCCAGACTTTCCGCCAGTTCCGCCGCCTGCTGCATATAGGCGCCTTCACAGGTATACGGTGCATGCGGTGCTATGTCAAAGGACAGCAGCGGCTCCCCTTTCCATGCCTCTATCTCTTCCCGCGCTTCCCGCAGTCTCCTGGCACCGCCTTCATCTGAGGCAGTCCCGGAAAGACCTCTTCCGATCACCCCCCGCATGCCTAAATCCACAGCAGCCTTTGTGGTCTGATGGATGTGCATCTGCATGTCATGAAAACATGTGCAGCCGCTTTTCACCATCTCCATCAGCCCCAGCAGAGCGCTCCAGTAAGCGTCCTCCGGCGTCATGGCGTCTTCTTTGGGCATCACGCCCTTAAAAAGCCATTCGTCAAAAGGAACGTCATCCGCCACGCCCCGGAGGCCGGTCATGTAAGCGTGTGTATGCGCATTGATAAGGCCGGGGATGACCAGTCGGTCCTTCCCGGAAATCGTCTTCTCCGGGACAAAGCCCTCCGGGACCTCCCCTACAGAAGCAATCCTGTCCCCCTCAACAGTAATATTTGTCTGAACAGCTTCCCAGCCATTTCCCTTCCGGAGAAGCGCCTGAATATCCTTCAGCAGTATCTTCATAATTCCTCTTTTCTGACGCATGGCACCGCGCCAACTCGTATTACCATGTATATATCAGTTTTCACACTCTCATTCAACCGCTTTACTTATAGACTGCTAAAAGTGAGTCCTCAACTTGCTGACACTCACTGACGATTGAGCGGCTGCCAGAATCGCTTTACTGCAGAAATCAAAGGCTGACTGACCGGCTCACCAGATGAGCAGGTGCGTCTACAATCCCACCGGATAAGTGGCGCGTCCTCGAGCTTACTGGATAAGCGGTGCGTCCTCGATATTGTCCGAATGCCTGATGCATTCGGCCAATACTCGCGCTACGCTCGGGCGTTGTACGCCCTCGCTCGGCCTGTCGAAGCC
>CACZQT010000002.1 GCA_902783295.1 uncultured Lachnospiraceae bacterium | reverse complement strand
TCCTGTCCGTAAATATTCGTGCCGAACAGGAAGCAGGGTTCCGTTCCGTAGATATAGCGGAAATACTCGTAATAATCCACCCGCAGCCGGTAGCCCGACTGGTTCTTCACGGCATAGACGTACCAGCTGTTCCCGTCCGCACCGCCGTCATCTCCCGCGATGCGCAGGCTGTTGTAGCCGGCCCGCTCCTTTTCGGAAGATATCAGGTAATTGGGAATAAACTGCCCGTTTTCATCCAGTTCCGGCACCCCGGTGGAATGTACGGTTTCGCTCTTCATCTTATACCAGAAGTTCGCCCCGCCGTTTCCCAGCAGGAAATCCGTACTCTGGGTCGCCGCCAGAGGATAGGCTACCTGGATGCCTGTTTCATCCTGGTAGGCCAGAAGTGCCCTGTATTCCGATTCCGTCAGGTTCATATACGCGAATCCGACCCGGTAATAGGAATCCACTTTCACATCGTGATAGGTGATTCCCTGGGCATCCTCATAGACATTGTATTCCTTCATGATGATGTCCCGGCCGGTCTCGGCGCCGATAGCCCGCAGGGCGTCATAGCTGTCCTGATTGTCCTTTTCCCTCTGGCCTCCGTCCCAGAAGCCCAGAGGAGCGAACAGGCTGTTTTTCGGCAGCAGGGTTTTGTAATACCCCGAGCGGAAAGACACGTCATAGTGGCTCACAAAGGGGACAATCACGGAAAACAGCACCAGGAAAAGAATCAGCCCGAAAGCCACCACGGCACTCTTATTGCGGACGAACCGAAGCCAGGCGTCCTGGAAGTACCCGATGGGTTTTGTCTTCAGCTGCTCGTCGTGGATCTTTTCTTCCTGGCGCACAAAACGCAGCTTTTCCACGGGAACCGCAGGGATCCCGGAATCTGCCGTTTCCCGGCTCTTCAGATATTCGTTCATTCCGGTTCCCTCCTTTACTTCCTGGAACCCATGCGGATTCTGGGGTCAATCAGCCCGTAGCTGATATCGTTGATAATTCCGGAAGCCAGACCGATGAAAGTATAGAACACACTCATGGCCATGAAGAAGTTGTAATCCCGTACGTTGATCGAATTGATGTACAGGCTTCCCACGCCGGGAATTCCGAAGATATTTTCAATAATCAGGGAACCGCCCAGGATGCCGATGAACTCACCGATAATCATGGGCAGGATGACCACCATGGCGTTCCGCAGGGCATGCCGGGATATGGCCTGCGCCCGCGTCAGTCCCTTAGTGCGGGCCAGCAGCATATAGTCTCCCGTCAGCACCTCGGAAAGCTCCGCCCGCGTATAACGCGTCAGCCCTGCCACGGTGCCGAAGCCCAGGGAAAGAATCGCCGGAATCATGGAATAAAACATCTTCCAGCTGAACAGCGAACCGGCACTTCCGAGGGATTCCAGCTGCAGCGGGAACAGCCCCAGCCGGAAGCAGAGGAAATACTGGACCACAAAAGCATATACATAGCTGGGAACCGAAATAAACACCATGACCAGGGTGGAAATCATATGATCCTGCCACTTGTTCTTCTTCAATGCGGCAAAAATCCCGAAGCCCAGTCCCAGAGGAATGGCAAAAAGGATGGAATACAGATTCACCATGATCGTATAGGGAAGCTTCTGCATCATCACTCCCCAGACACTGTATCCCTCGTACATCTGCTCCCCGACGCCCCAGTCCCATTCTGTAAGTACGTTTTTCAGGAACAGATAGTACTGTACCATAATGGGCTTGTTGTAGCCCATTTTTTCCCGTTTCTGCAGCACCAGATTGATATCCCTTCCCATCTCCCGCACCGCCGGAAGCGGCAGGAGTTTCACCAGGATAAAACACATGGTTGCAATAATAAACAAGGTCAGGAACATCAGCAGAATACGCTTTACGATGTACTTACCCATGAACACCAAATCCTCTCCGCATCTGCAGCAGAACAGCCTTCACAGTGTGACAAGGGGACAGCCCCCCTGTCCCTCTGCGACAGGGGGGCTGTCCCCTTGTCACACCTCGTATGCCTCTGCCTGAAAAAACTCACGGATACGGTCATCCCGTACCCGTGAGTCCGTTAATGCCTTACCAGTTCTACGATAGATTTTGAGCAGCCGTGCACAGCTGTGCGCACACACCGGATAAAAGAGCCACTGAACGGATCAGTATTTCCTTAATACTCCAGTGTGTTGTTGGCGATATACTCCGCCCACTCTGCATCGTCGTAGTTGTAGGTCATATACTGAATGCCGCCGAAGGCTACCAGGTTCACATAAACATCAGAGGCGCTCTGCACCTTCTGGCTGTCCATGCTGGCAGTATTGCGGTAATAAACAGCGGTCGTAGGATACCAGCTCAGGAAAGCAGCTTCCAGCTGAGCATAGATCGCGCAGCGGGTATCATAGTCATAGTCCTTGAAATTGCCGATCGCTGCGATGATGTTGTCGGCTGCGCCGCCATCCGCCCACAGAGCCCAGTTCTGCAGGGAATCGCTGACTTCCTGGCCGTCAATTACGAAGTTCACGGTAATCTTGGAGGTGTCATAGCCGTATTCCATCTGCTGGCCGCTGCCGTCGCTGGCATCGCAGTAGCACTCATAAAGGATGGTGAACGGAGACATGGAAGCACCGCCCCAGGTGGTGAAGATCATGTCTGCGCCGCCGGAGTAGTTGGTTTCATAGTAATCTGCGTCTACGGTCATCTTCAGGGAAACCTTGCCTTCAAAGCCGGAGCCCTTGCAGGCTTCCTGCAGATGCTCATCCAGATAGGTGAACATCTGGACATAGATGGTGTCGCTCTGGTATACGCGGAATTCGATGGAGATTTCGCTCTCGCCGTCATAGATGCCCGAGGCAACGGCCTTGTCATAAGCGACCTTCATCAGTTCCTGTGCCTTCTCCATGTCATAACCGGTCATGGCTTCGTAGGCTTCGTCCAGAGTCGCATATTCGGTTCCTTCGCCATAAGCTACGTCAAAGACCTTCAGCAGGCCGGCCTTGGCGTAATCGCTCTCACGATAAGTTGCGCCGGTGAAAGGATTGTAGCAGTACAGCTCGTTGATCAGGCCGAAACCGGCTGTGCCGGCAGCGGTATAGGCGGTCGCGAATTCCTTACGGTCATAGCAGTAAGAGAACGCCTGACGGAATTCATCGATCACCAGAACCTGGCTGTTGGTGCCGCGTTCCAGCAGTTTCGCATAATCCGTATTGAAGGAAAGCTTGGTGGTATAACCGTTGTTGGGACC
>CACZQT010000001.1 GCA_902783295.1 uncultured Lachnospiraceae bacterium | reverse complement strand
CTGGGCTTAATCTGCGGCTCACAGAAAATAACTGCGGATGCTGCCTGCAGATTCAATCCTGTTCCCCCTGCCTGTATCTGACAGATGAGTATGCCGCCTCCGGATTTTCCAGAAAACGTGTCAATCAGCTCCTGTCTTTTCAGGACCGGTGTACTCCCCGTAAGGGAACCGATACACAGACTTCCGAGCATTCCCTCAATTTTACGGATCGTTTCCCGGAAATAGGAATAAACCACCGCTTTCCGCCCTTCCTCGCAGATCTTCCCACACAGCTCCTGCAGACGGCGGGCTTTGGAAGAAGTGTCCATTTCTTCCTGAAGGAAGGACACTCTCCGCATCCCCATAAAATTTTCGGCACTGACCTGTTCGGCATAAGCTTCCCGGTCAGACGGCGTCAGTTCACACCATTCCTCTTCTTCTGTGAGAGGAGGCAGTTCCTGCAGAACCTGGTTCCTTCTGCGCCTCAGATATACGGGAGCCAGCAGCTCCTTGTATTCCGGAATACTCCGCAGAGCAGCCAGGTTCCGTATTTTTTCAGTCAGATCCGGCCGGATAAACTGAATCAGTTCACACATTTCCTCTACCTTGTTTTCCAGAGGGGTTCCCGTCATCAGGAGAATGTGTTCTGATTCTTCATAAAGGCGGCGGATCATTCTGGTACGTTTTGCTTCCGGATTTTTGATATAGTGAGCCTCATCCACCACAAACAGCCCCAGATTCATTCTTCGATCCACCGAATCCACAAATTTGAACAGGCTTTCATAACTGGTAACCGCAGCTCCTCCCTCTTTCTTCCACCGGGCCAGAGCTGCTTCTCTGGCAGTTCCATGCAGCAGAAAAGCCTGGATTCCGCTGAATTTCCGGATCTCCCTGCACCAGTTGATCATTACGGAAGCCGGACAGACAATCAAAAAATGTCTTCCAGGCTCTTCCGCTGCCAAATGTGCCATTGCAGCAATGGCCTGGATCGTCTTTCCCAGTCCCATTTCATCTCCCAGCAGCACCTTTTTCTGCGTCAGAATATACTGCACGCCGAATTCCTGGTAAGCCCTCAGAATCCCTTCGAAAAGACTCAGATTCACCTGAAAGCTTCGGATCTGCTCCGCCAGCTGCAGCGGAATACTGTCATAGAGAAAAGCCTCCGAAACACCTCCCTCTGTCAGCCGTTCTGCTGCTGCATAATATGAAGCGCTGTTTATCCGGAAATCTTCCAGAGCTTCATCTTCATCCGGCCAGCTGATCGACCGGAAAAGTGACATCAGATTTTCAGCCCTCTCGCACAAGGGGCTTCCTCGCAGCAATACCAGAGAAGCAATACCCAGTACCGTATCGTCACGGGTTTCCCGCCTGGAAAAGACCCAGTGAAAAGCGTTCCGGATTTTTACTCTTCCGATGTGTTCTTCCACGGAGACATGAAGTTCCTCTTCCATCGGCTCCGCATCCCTGCGGACCTGCTCAGAGCGCAGATATCCGGCCAGTTTCAGAATCGCTTTATGACTTACCGCAGCATCCTTTTCCGTCCTGAAATGGATTCTTTCCCGTTTTATAAGACTGCGCAGGAACTCTCCGGTCATGATACGGATGGTCCGAAGCGATTTCTCGCCGATCCCCTTTACCGCCAGCAGTTCATGATCACCGGCCTTGTAAAGATCCAGAAAAGTCTGATATCCGGCATCCTTCAGCACTGTCACCTGTGAGCTCATTTTTGCGTTCTTCAGTTCTTCCACAGAAAAATCCGACAGGCGGAAGCTTGTCTGCTCCATCAGCAGAGCCTCACACGCTTCCCGGGCTTCTTTTTCTATGCGGCTGGTTTCTTCCAGCATCTCCCGGAATCGGGCATCCATATCCCGCAGATGCTGCACCAGTCTGGTGACTTCTTTGAAATCCGGTCTTCTCATTCCTTCCTGCTCCGATCTTCTTCATCCGCGATTTGCGGGACAAGGGGACAGTCCCTCTGTCCCCTTGTCCCGTTTATTTCGTGATTTACACTTCCTTCGCCTTTTCCAGGTAACTCCTGAGTTCCGGCAGTCTCCTGCGGGCTTCCCTGATGCCTATACGATACGCCATCTCCAGCTTCTCCGGATCATGCTCAAGGCGGCCGACAGGAAGTGTTTCCGGAGGCCGGATCACAAACGCAGCACCGGCTTCTTCCCTCTCCTTTATATATTCCAGGGTACGGTTATAACGGGCCGGCCGTTTTCTCATGGCTTCTGCCAGAACAGGATAATCCCGCATCATCCGGTCTATCAGAGGCTGCAGCGAGCTTTCTTTCTTTCGGTACCCCAGAGGGCGGGTCAGGACGCAGACATTTTTTTCATATCCCTTATGCTCCATAAACCGCAGTGGAATCGAATCCGCAATACCGCCATCCATAAACTTCCGTCCATCAATTTCTACCGGTTTTGCAAAAAGCGGCATGGAAGCAGAAGCACGAATCCATTCGAGATCCTTCTCCCTGCAGTCTTTCATCCGGACATACACCGGCTTTCCCGTATCCGCATCCGTCGCCACCACGTAAAACTTCATCGGATTTTCGGCAAAAGCCTTATTATCAAAGGGATCCAGTTCCTCAGGGATCCGCCGGTAGCAGAAGTCCACATTATAATAGTCTCCTGTAGAAAACAGGGATCTGAAACTGCCATACCTTGGATCCTTCGCGAAACGTTTGTTGTACCGGAACGCCCTTCCCGCCTGTCCGGATTTGATATTGCAGCCAAAGGTTGCCCCGGCGGAAACGCCGACCACACCGTCAAAAGCCAGTCCTTCTTCCAGAAAGACGTCAATGACTCCCGCACTGAACATCCCCCTCATGGCACCGCCTTCCAGTACAAGTCCTGTTTTCACATTTTCACCTCTCTCATAACTCCCATTGTCTGCAGACGACATATTTCAAAAGGGCAGTCCGGGAATTCCGGCCCCTCCGGCTGTGCCGGATACATCCCTGCGAAGCAGCCTTTTCCGGGAACCGACCATGTCCCTTACCTCCCCAGTCACAACGCAGATATATGCAGTTTTTCCAAAGCGGGCTTCCAGAATGTCCTCTGCCTGCTTTCGCAGGTTTTCCACTCCGTCACGGTCCCATTTCCATTTTTCCCGTTCCACTGTTTCCAGTGTCTTCCCGGCCTGTACGTTTTCATCCATAGTGCCGAAATCTTTTGCCGGATTTTTTTCTTCTGCGGTTGTCTGCTGCTTTCTGTCCGTAGGCCTGATTGTCACAAAAAGCTCCTTCTCCTCTTCTTTCCAGACAGCACTGAAAGCTGACAGCCCGGGCAGTGCATAGAGAATTTCATCCAGAACCGGCATACTCAGAATGTTTCCGTCGGGCAGGTGTACCTCATCCTGCAGACGTCCCCGGACTTTATCCAGCCTTGGCTTCAGGCAGCCGCAGGGGCAGGGTGTATTTATCATCCGCCCCCGGTCCCCGGTACGGTACCGGATCAGAGGCATCCCTCGCCGGCGCAGGGTTGTAAGGACAATTTCCCCCGTCATTCCTTCCGGAAGCACTTCCCCGGTTTCCGGATCGATAATCTCTATCTGGAGATCTTCATCCCGGAGATGATACCCTTCCCTGGCAGAACACTGCACTCCGCCGCCGTATCCGGTTTCCGTCATCCCCCAATGCGTGAACACCCTGCATTCCCAGGTTCTCTCCAGAAAAGATTTCACGGACTCCGCTGCATAATCAGCACTTAAGAGAACGGTTTTAGGCCGCAGCCACCCGGCCTCTGCCGCCAGACGGAACATCTGTGCCGGCGCTCCGATCAACGTGTCATAGCCTTCTGCAGCTTCAGCTGCGTCCCGGTAATTCGTAATGAACCCGTAGCTTTTCACTTCCGCCGGCAGGCGGGAAAGTCCTTCTTCCAGCAGTCCTCCCACGGAAAAGCGGGTGGCTCCTTCCATAAATACCATTACTTTATAGCCCGGCTGCACCAGAGAGCGGATTCCGTATGAAAAAAAATCCGCCGTACATTCCAGATCTTTTTCGGTAAAGAAAAGGCGTTTCGGCTTTGTCAGGCTGCCGGAACTCTTTAATGTGATGATCCTGGCAATTTCTTTCGGCGGAACACAGAGAAAAGATTCCGGATTTTCACACAGTTCTTCCGGCCGGGTAAGCGGGAGCGCCTCCAGTCGGATCCGGTCTGCTTCGTAAAGGCCTGATTTTGCCCATTTTTTCCGGTAAAACAGGCTGTGATTTCCTGCGTAGGAAAGCAGTTCTGCCAAAGGAGAAGGTTCCAGGCAGGCCAGATAATACCCGGCCCGCCGCTTTCTGCACTCTTCCAGGCTGTACCCCAGCGCCTTCTCCAGAGAAGCGCTTCCTCCTTCCAGAATCTTCTGACCGGCCCACCCCGTGAGTGTTCCGGAAACGTCCTGCATTTCCAGCAGGTGGAAACCGCCGGAGGCAAAGCGCTGCTGCAGGACCAGGGCTGATTCCAGCCTTCCGATCCGCAGTGCAGCGTCCCGGCTGCCCGCTTTCTCTCCGGCCGCCTCAGGCATCGTATGACCTGCTGTTTCTCCCCCGGCTGTCCGAGAAGCAGAGTATTCTGCTGATCCTCCGTTTGCTGCCCTGGACGCCGGATCTTCCCCTGCCTTTCCCTTCCGGGCATACATATCACTGATCAGAACCCTGCCGCCGGGCCGGCAGACCCGGTGCAGTTCCTTCAATGCCTTCTCCGGCTCCTTCACCCCGCTGAGTACACATTCCACAAAGACCAGATCCATGGAATCATCCGGAAACGGAAGTGCTTCCGCACATCCTTTGAGCAAAGGTGTGTCTCCCTCTGCCTCAGGATCCACACCCCGGACATTCCAGTGCGGAAACCGTTCTGAAAGCCATCGGACGGTGGCTCCTTTTCCGCAGCCGACATCCAGCACAGACAACGGTCCGGAAAAATCCGGAGAATGAGGTCTCCCGGCATATTCCAGAAGCTGCTCCGTCAGCAAAAAACCGCCCGGACGGCAGCAGTCCTCTTCTGCCATAAGCCCCTCACACAGAATTCTTTCCATCAGCGGACTTCCACGATGGCTTCTATTTCCACCGGAGCATCCATCGGAAGCTGGTTAACGCCGACAGCCGTACGGGCATGGCGCCCAGGTTCTCCGAAAATATCGTACAGCAGCTGCGAAGCTGCGTTTACCACGATATGCTGCTGCGTAAACCCTGTCTTGCTGCTCACAAAAGCCTGCAGCTTTACAAAACGGACTACTTTATCCAGATCACCGATTTCCCCTCTTATTGCCGAAAGCATATTGATAATGCAGGCACGGGCGGCTTCCTGTCCTTCTTCCAGGGTGATTTCCTCCCCCACATGCCCCGGGTGCAGAATCTCGCCGTTTACAGAGGGAATCTGACCTGCCACGAAGAGCAGGTTCCCTGTACGGCAGACAGGGATGTACATCGCTTTGGGCGGAGAAGACAGAGGCAGCGTAATCCCCAGTTCCTCGATTCTTTTTTCAATATTCATCGTTAACCTCCTTATATCATCCGATTCATATTCCTTTTGCAGATCTTTCGAGGTGAAACAGCAGATAATGGTTTCTTTCCGGCGCTCTTTGTGCTCACCTTATTTCCGTGGAGACCTGGAAGCTGCTGCTTTCAGATCTATTTTTGCAAGATCCCCCCAGTCCAGTACATCATAGCTGTTCACATCCCAGGAAAAAGTATTCTGGAAAAACATGAATTCCCGGGAGTTTCCGCTGTCTGAGTCGACAAAATCAAATGTCTGTCTTCCCGATGCCCCCACACGTGTCTTGGAGAGGCCTCCGATCTTTACCGTTTTCAAAGCTTCCAGAACCTGACGGATCGTTTCGCGGTCCGTGATGAGATACCAGGTATCCGCCATATACACCAGCTGATCCGGGAGATCCATCAGAGCGTTGTCATACCAGGCGTTCAGTGCATCGCTGTTGCAGAAATCCAGCAGGAAACTGTCCGGCCGGACAGGGCCTTTTTCGAAGTACATCTGTTTCAGATAGAAATTCTCAACCGCCGCATCCAGTGCTCTTTGCACCTGGTTTTTCTCTCTCTCATCCTCCAGCCGGTACGCGGCGCAGAAGCGGACTACGTGATCTTCACGCAGAAGACTGTCCTTTGTCTGCATGGCAAGAATCAGCACTTCTACCATCCGCCCTTCTTCGTCTTTCGTGGAAAGCAGAACCCCGGGCAGTTCCATATCCCCGGCGGTGAACATCTTTATATTCGCCGGATCCAGTCCTTCCGCAGTTCCTCCCCCGGCTTTTATTTCAGAAACAGCATAACGTATATATTCTTCCGGATCTGTCATTTCTTTCGGACACCGGCCGATAGAAACAAACGGAACCGAGCCTTCATCACCGAGATACAGAAACAGGCCTCCAAGGACTTTACTTTCATCCAGCCATCCAGTCTTATATATTTCAAGATATCTGGTGTAAAACCCGTCATCCGGGGAGGAAACATACTCATACTGCGGATTTCCTGTCTCATTCAGAATACGGGTCAGTTCCTGCAGAGTCCCGAAATCAACGACACTGTGATATTCCCCTCCCTTCCATCGGAATGTACCCAGGATAAAATGAAAGCTGATCTCAGTGCCATCCTGCATTTCAAAATAGTATCCTGTTCCTCCGGCATCACAGACAGAATCCGGATCTGCCGGAGAGACATCCCCGATCACAACCGTTTCCAGAGCGCGGACAGTTTCAGTGATAATCTCCGGCTCTGTAAACGTGATCCCGTACGGGGCTTCCCCATAGGTCCAGAGTTCCATCTTTACCGGCATGTTTTCTTCCAGTCTGTCCAGCCATGTGTTCAGCTCTTCATCCTGGCAGAAATCCCGCAGATACTGTGCTCCGGATGGCAGCCTGGTTCCTCCCAGAATGGAATTTGCCCGGTTCTCTGCCCATTCTGACAGAAATCCCTGCGTCAAAGATGGCTCTGCCGCTTCGGCAAAAGCCGTTTCTGCCATCAGTGTGAATGCTGCCAGGATCAGCCGGAGGGCTGCCGGACGAATGAAGTCTTTCCATGAATTCTTCATAGGATCCTCCTTCTTTCCGAAGCCTACAGGAAGCGGTCTATCGCTTCACAGAGTTCTTCTATAACGTCCATATCTCCGTGTACGGCAGCATCCACGATACAGTGTTTCATATGATCCTGCAGAATTACTTTCGCCGTATTGTTCAGTGCGGACTGTACGGCAGCCAGCTGAATCAGCACTTCCGAGCAGTCCCGCCCTTCCTCCACCATCCCGCGTACGTGCTGCAGATGGCCTATCGCCCGGGACAGCCGGTTCAGCACATTTTTCGTATGCTCATGGCTGTGGACATGCGTATGGCCTTCCCCATGAGAATGTGTCTGCAGCTGCCCGTCTTCGTGGACATGGCTGTGAGTGTGCTCCACTACGTGAGTATGGCTGTGAGTATGTTCAATTTCGTGTGTATGGCTGCGGCCATGTTCTGTTTCATGCGTATGACTGAGATCTTGGCTGTGCGAATACTCAGCTTCCGGAGAATGTATGCTGCCCTGTTCATGCATGTGGCTGTGCGTGTGAGGTATACCCTGCGCGTGAAGAGCTTCATGTTCTGCATCGGACAGAGGCGTCTCCAGGTGTTTTTGATCCTGCGGAGTCTGTTTATTATTATTTTTCAAGCGATATACTCCTTCCTGGTTTCATATTAACCTCATCCTGCTGCGTTCATTTTATCCGAGAGGGATCTCCACGACCTCTGCCATGTGAGTCAGGCAGCGTTCAATCTGTACAGATATTTCTTCGACCATACGGCTGCTGATCTCCTCGTTCTTCTCCTGCGCCAGGCTCTCGTAAAAGTTTTCCTTCACTGTGGCAGCCAGAGAAGCCTTACGGTTTCTGATTGTATTCTTCGGAACCAGTTTTCTCATCGGGGCCGGAATATCCGTATTCAGGAATGCTTTCTCCATCGGTTTCTTTCCCAGAATCAGGAGAAACAGAGAAAGCAGGGCTCCTGCCAGAATTCCTACAGGGCCTCCGGACAGCAGTGTAACCTCACCGGTGCCGCACATAATCCCGACAATCACAGAGATAATGGAATCAATCAGCCAGGTGAACTGTTCTACCGCAAAAATGTTCTTGGCTTCCAGACGGATGTCTATATCCGATACCTCCAGGTAAGAACTCAGGCTTAATGCTTTATAAGGGATATGATGTTTCACACAGATTGGTACGGTATATTCCTCCAGGGCATCTGCCACCGGTTTCAGCCAGAAGGAAATAATCCCTGTAAGAATCTCCTTCGCCTCTTCAGAGCGGAGCCAGTCCGCAATCCCTTTCTGCAGTTCTTCATCAGTATCCGACAGCCGTCGGATTTCCCCGTTTCTCCAGCTGTCAAAAACCGGCACAGCGACTTCGTCAATGATCGGATCCACCAGGGCATCCACTGCATTGCGGTAGAGCGCCTGAATATGCTTCCGGACCAGGTCCTCCACGACCCTGGAGGCATTCATTTCCGCCAGTTCTTCGCGGAATTCCCGCAGTTCTTCATCGATTCTTCCGCACCAGGCCAGACCCCGGGCTACGGAAAATTCCGGTTCTGCCCCGGCAATCACTACCGCGTCCGGGAAGACTTCACTGCACCAGGTTCTTACTGCCGGAAGTCTGGAAACTCCTCCTGTCAGGAACAGAAGTTCCGGCTGGCGGCCGCTGATATGCTCCTTTACCACTTCCAGACTCTCGGTAAACACCTTCCGGAAAGATTTGCCGGAAAGACGCTCGGAAGGTCCTTCCAGCAGCTTATCTGCCATTTCGGGGTTCATGACCAGAGGCAGGCGGATCACTGAATTGTAACGGATTAAAACCGTTTCCCGGCAGTCGTTATCCTTCCAGTAATCCTCGTCCGAAAAATATCTTTCTTTCAGCCTTCTTGCCGCGAACTCACAGAATGTACGCCACGGATCGCATTTCTTAAATATCTCCCGGATCTCCGGAGCTTTTCCGGAAGCAGCCACACATTCCTCCAGCAGGATCTCGTCCATGATGCCGCCGCCCAGCATGACCTCGCCGGCCGTCTGCATCTCCACCTCTTTTCCTCCCATTATATAAGCAAAATCCGTAGTAGAGGAGCCTATATCGACCACCAGGACCGGTCTGGAGAGGATGTCGTAGCCTACCTGCAGGTGTCTGGACTGGCAGGCCGAAACCATAGCAGCCCGGGATTCGGATATGATACGCAGCGGGGGATAACCCACTTTTTCAAAGATTTCCCGGTATCGTTCCCGCTCATTCTTATCCCAGCCGGCCGGGCATCCTACATAAAAGCAGGTATCCTCCTCCCTCTGCAGATCACCCTGCTCTGTCAGTTCTCCGAGCACTCCTGACGCAAAGCTCCGGATATCCGCCTGGCTGGAGCTGTCCGTCAGAAAACGGCTTTTAAAACGAAGTCCCCGGTGCACTGCTTCTGCCTGATAACAGGCCGATTCCCCGATCTGCACCTGCCCGTCCGGCAGTCGGGCAAAAGCCGTCACAAAGCTTTCCGCACCGCCGACTTTCAGCATTTCCGGCTGTGCCTGCTCTTCCTTGCGAAGCCTGGCGACCGCACTTTCCGCGTCACCCAGGTCAAATCCGAAAAAACGATCCATGCTGTACCTCTTTATTCTCAAATGGGACTTACCGAAAATCTGCCCCGTAAACAGTTATTTTATCTCAATCCCTTCGAAGCCAGTCCCTTTTTCAGCACCTTGCCGCCGGATACCAGAGCCGGGCGAATGGTTCCCGCCTCCATGGAAGGAAGGAAGTCAAACATGGCTTTTGTTTCCTCCGAATAATCCACGGTTTCGATTCCCCTGCGGTGCAGATAGTGCCGGACCTGCCCGCATTGATCCAGAGCATACTGCCCGTCTTCACTGTACAGAGCTTCCAGAAACCCTGAAAGCAATTCCCATTCTGCGGGATCCCCTGCGTGAACCGCCTCTGCCTGTGCCCTGCTCTGTTCAAAAGCCTCTTCCCGGCCTACTTCCAGAAGGTTCCTGTCGATAGCCAGAATGGCGGTACGAAGCTGCCGCACAATCTTCTCCGTATCCGGGCGGACCTCCACCTGCTGCTGCCTTTCATCGTTTCTTCCGGCTTTTTTCGGCTGACGGCTTCCCAGGAAAAACGCACAGACCGTTCCGCCTGCCATAAAGGCAAGCAGAAGAATCACACCGGAGAGACTGACTTGTTTCATCTGCCCGATGGAAATCCCCAGCGCGCCGGCCAGACAGACAGCCGTCCCGGCCAGAAGAGCCAGCTGCCATTTTGACATCTTCTTTGCAGCATCTTTCCGGACGTTGTCTGTCCGTTCCCAGACCCGGGTCTCCCCAATTGTATCCACAAAGGGTACTGCCAGCTGGAGGGACTGGATCATATAGGCCGCTGCATCCCTTTCCGCCGGTATACTGCACTGTTCATTATGCCGGAGCAGCAGATAATCCAGTTCCTTATGCAGCACTTCCGCCGCTTTCTCCGCGGTTCCTGCCTGCCGCAGAGATTCCGACAGCTGTTCCCTGTCCTGCTCCAGATAATCCTGCATTGCCATAGAAAAACCTCCTTTACGAAGCGTCCCGTCCCAGACAGCTGAAGACCACTGTTGAAATAATCAAGGCGCCTCCGATAAAAAACCTTATTCCCAGTTTTTCCCCCAGCAGAGGAACCCCCAGCAGGGCAGAAAAGACAGGCATCAGAGGGTAAAACATTGAACAGGTACTGGCCGGCAGCCTGGAAAGGGAAAAGCTCCATAAAAACTGTGGAATAGCCGTCCCGAATAGTCCGGAATATAAGATGCAGGCAAAAACCAGTGCCGTCACCGGCGGTTTCCCGTTCATCGCAAGGCTGATCCCTGCCGTCGGAATATGAAACAAAAGGCTTGCCGCAATCCCAAGGAATGTCAGCAGCATGGCGTCATATCTGGCAGACAGGCGTCGGATTACCATCACAGTTCCTGCCCATGCCAGGATAGAGGCAATACCCCAGATTACCCCCCGCACGGTATCTCCACCGGCGGTACCGCCGCCGGATACGATAAGGGCACCGGCAAGAGCTAGTGCCAGACAGAACACCTTCTTCCCGGTGAGTTTTTCTTTCAGAAATACAGCAGCAAACACCGTAATGAAAACCGGGTTCAGGGAATTAATCAAAGATCCCAGAGAAGCCCCGGCATATTTCACGGAGATCAGCGTACATTCCATGGACAGGTAATATCCCATAAAGCCGATCAGGAGAATCACCGGAAGATCCCCTTTTTGTATCTTTATTTTCTGCCCTCTGGCTTTCAGCATGATGCCAAGGGCAGCCGCCGCCACCAGAAACCGGCAGCAGGCCAGCTCCAGCGGAGTCAGTGCATACAGGATATACCGGTTCGATACATAGACACTCCCCCAGCAGAAAAAAACAATGATCAGAGTGATATACGCCAGACCTGTTCCCTGTGGTTTTTTCATGACAGCCTCCGCGCGTACTCTTCCCGGATCTTCTGGGACTTTCTCATCTGAAACCTTCCTTTTTCCTTATTGCTTTTCGAGAATCCACTGCATGGCCAGATATTCTCCTCTTTCGACAGGCACCGGAAATCCTGTTTCCATAAGCGCTGCCCCTGAGGCGGTAAAAGATACGGGGAATGGCCGGAACAGCCTGTCCAGCTTCTTTTCTTCCTCCGGTCTTTCTACTCTTTTACAGCTATATACGGCATCTGCCGCCAGGCCGCTTAACTTCAGATAACTCACCGGCCGGTTGCAATGTGTCAGCAGATTCACTATGTTCAGCAGCACACGGTCTTTTTCCGGCGAAACGAATGCCCATGCAGCCACTTCGTCCGAAGCAGGATCACTCAGGCGGTACAGATCCCCTTCCCTGATCAGCGGATCCCATTCCCGGCGGAAACCGATTTCCCGGCGAACGATGGCTTTTTCCTCTTCCGTCATCTTTCCCGGATCAAGTTCAAGACCGTAGGTCCCGGACATTGCCACTACAGAGCGGGTAACCAGGGATGTGATTCGTCCGCACTGTTCATTCGGGACTGCCGAAATATGTGCTCCCATAGAACTTACCGGATATCCGAAGGACGTCCCGTACTGAACAGAGAGGCGTCCTACGGCGTCTGTGTTATCACTGCACCAGATCTGCGGCGTATAAGCCAGCATTCCGGCGTCAAATCGTCCGCCGCCTCCGGAGCATCCTTCAATCAGCAGGTCCGGATATCTCTTCCGCAGCCGCTCCAGAAGGTCGTACAGCCCGATCATATAATCGTAAAGAACCGTTCCCTGGCAGGCAGCGTCCGGAGAGTACACATCCGTGATGCAGCGGTTGAAATCCCATTTCAGATAATCTATGTCCGCATGGTCCAGAATATCACAGAGCATGCGGAAAATCTCGTCAACGACCTGCTTTCTTGAGAAATCCAGCACCAGCTGAAACCGTCCTCTCACGGGCGGTTTCCCGGGAATTGTCAGCGCCCAGTCAGGATGAGCCCGGTAAAGATCACTGTCTTCACTGACCATTTCAGGTTCTACCCAGAGCCCGAACTTCACGCCCCGCTCATGGATCCCCCGGCTCAGTTCTCCCAGACTGCAGCCCAGTTTCTCTTCGTTGGCTTTCCAGTCTCCCAGACCGCTGCGGTCATTGTCACGCTTTCCAAACCACCCGTCATCCAGTACAAGCATATCGGCTCCCAGCTTCGCCGTTTCTTCCGCCAGCCGCAGAATATCCTTTCCGGTAAAGCTGAAATAGAAGGCCTCCCAGCTGTTCAGAAGAATCGGACTCATGCAGTCCTTCAGGGGATTCCGGATCAGGTGGCGGCGAAGCCCCCGGTGCAGTCTGCGGGAAAGTTCTCCCAGTCCTTCGTCACTGAAGCAGAGAACCGCTTCCGGCGCGGTAAACAGATCGCCGTGCTCCAGAGGATAACGAAAACCTTCCTCCATCAGCCCCAGCTGAACTCTTGTCTGATTCAGCTGATCCTTTTCCGCCTGTCCTGTAAAGCCTCCGCTCCAGACCAGCTGCAGGCCGCAGCAGCTTCCTGCCACTTCCGTACAGCTGTTTTCCGCCAGAATCATAAAAGGGTTGTACTGATGAGAAGACATCCCTCTCCGGCTTCCGATGCTCTGGGCGAAATGCCCGACGGGAACCCGGTTCAGGGTTCTTTCCATTCCATGACGTCCGTAGAAAGTAATCAGATCAAATGCGCCGCCGGGATAGTCCAGACTGGCAGACAGTACTTTTTCCAGATAAATCTTCTGCGTTCCTTCATTCCGCACCTGTACGCAGCGCGTAACCAGATCCGCCTCCGGAAGTACACCGTAGAGCAGATAAACCTGAAGATGCAGCCGGGCATCTTCCAGGAGAACCGTCAACGTTTCCGGTTCTGTTTCTCCGGTATCGCAGAGGGTCCCGGCAGAAGCAGCCATGTCCTTTCTTCCGGCTCTGCATCCCTCCTGATCATTCTGCGGTCTGTCAGATAAAGCAGGCAGGCCGGGAATGCTGTATTTTCCTTTAGAAACCTCTGCGGAAACAAAACGCAGGTCGCACCCTTCTGTCCCATCCTCCAGAGAAACCCGGAACGCCGGAGAACGGAAATCCCCGCTTCCCTGGCAGGGAAACTCCTGGGGAAGTACATCCAGAGAGTACCGCCGGTCGCCCCCGGCATCATACGGATTCCCGGAAAGCCCCCGGTCCGCGTAAGTAAGCAGATAATCCATATCTCCCTCTGCCCTCCTGCCATAGTACAGGTGCAGCAGGACATTATGTTCATCCGCCATCATCTGATAAGTTGTGTGATCTGTATGCAGTGTAAAAATGCGCTTCCCGTCTTTTTCTTTGATCCGGATTCCCATTGCTTTTCCTCACAGAAATTCCCAGTTCCGTAAATTCCAGACAGGGGTGCCGCGCAATCGTGCGGCACCCCTGCCTTCTCATGCTCTGATGTTATATTGTACCAGATTCAGCTTCGCTTTTCCATCACAACAGAATGAAATTCCATCCGCTTCCTGTTCTGTGTAAATCGTAGCCGTCATCACCTGACGTCCCCCGTTCACGAAAACCTCCGCACTGTATCGGTCCAGTATGATCCGGAGCCTCAATTCTTCTGCTCCCTGGTCCACAAAACAGCTTCTCTGGTGCACAATTGCCCGCCTGGATCCGGAAAACGTCCTGTCCAGCTTCAAGCTGAATTCGTGCGGGCGGAAACGCAGGGACGTATAATAATCTTTTCCCTGGGCAAAACGAATGCTGAACCGCCTGTACATCTTCTCAGCATCTCCGGGACGGATGACCAGTTCCATGTCCAGCACACGGCCTGAAATCCCGGGAAGACTCATTTCTCCCTCGATTTCTATATCCCGGAACTCTCTTTTTTCAGCCCGCAGGGCATCAAGTTCTCTTACGGGCCATTGATACAGTCTTCCGTCACGGATGGACAGCTCGCGGGGAATGCTCATCTGCCCGGCCCAGGGAGAAGCAGGCTTGCGGATGGCGCAGGCATCCCAGTTCTGCATCCATCCGATCATAATCCGCCGTCCGTCAGGCGACAGCACTGTCTGCGGAGCGTAAAAATCAATTCCGTAGTCAATCGCCTGATGATGCTCCGGGTGAAAATCCAACCCGTCCTCCGATAACGTACCCAGAAAGCAGACCGTTCCATTGCCGTTGTGGTATTCAACACCTTCCGGCAGCATATCCTGGGGGCTCACCAGAAGAACTCCTTTCCCTTCCAGCCGGAAGAAATCAGGGCACTCCCACATTCTGCCGAATCGGCCGTCATTTTCCAGCAGCACCTTCCGGAAAGTCCAGCTGAAACCGTCTGCGCTTTCGTACAGCAGAATCCGTCCGTTTTTATCTGATCCGCGGTTAGCGACCACAAGCCGGTAACTTCCGTCATCCAGCTGCCAGATTTTAGGATCCCTGAAATCGTGAAGACTTCCCCCATCCGGGATCATTTCTGTAGAGATCACCGGATTTCCGGCATATTTCTCATAATTCAGGCCATCCCCGACTGCCAGGCACTGTGTCTGATAAAAATCTCTGCCGGGCGGTCCGCCCTCTATGTGCCTTACCCCCGTATAAACAAGCAGCTGCCTTCCGTCAGGAAGTGTTGTGGAGCTTCCGGAAAAGCAGCCATCCTGGTCATATTCATCTTCCGGAGCCATCGCGCACGGAAGATATTCCCAGTGCACCAGATCTGTGGAAACAGCATGTCCCCAGTGCATGGAGCTCCAAAAAGAATTATATGGATAATACTGATAAAACAAATGATATTTTCCCTGATATCGGGAAAACCCGTTCGGATCATTCATCCAGCCAACCCGGGGTGTCAGATGAAATACGGGTCTTTTTTCTTCCGGAATTTTCTTCTCTTCTTCCCACTTTCTGGCTTCTTCCAACGTCCTCATCAGTATTTCTCTCCTGTCCGGCCTTTTGATTTTCACACAATCTGAATATCCTGCAGAATCAGATCCCTCAGTGACCAAAGCCAGTTCTTTGTATTTTTCTCCGTACCAGAAAGCAGGGTTTCCTTCCTTCTGCCGGCGATCAGCTTATCTGCTTCCTTCTGAAGGCTTTTCTGTTCATACCAGAGGACGACATCCGGCGCCTCCAGTTCCTTCACTCTTCCAAGCCTCCTGTTTCTGTCGATGGTACAGGCATACTGCCACTCCAGGTCGGGAACTGCTTTCGGAATCCTCTGTACAGCCCTCAGCAGGAGCGTTCTGATTTCCGGAGGAAAAAGCACAATTCTCTGAAAAAACAGGCTTTCCCTGTTTTTTCGGATATAAACCGCTGCGTCCTGTGTGCGCCTCGCCTGCTGAAGCGTTCTCAGCACTCTCTGCCTCTCCCAGTAAGATGCAAAAGCTTCGTCTTCTTCTTCCGGTTCCTCTTCCACTTCTTCGGTAAAGCCGGTCCGGTCCTCATACTCATTATCGTCCCTCAGGAGCTGCATCTGCACCATCTCTGTGTTCAAGGCTTTCTGAAATACTGCCTCTGTATCAATGCGGTTCAGAAGAAATTCCAGTCCCTTTGCGCCTCCCAGGAATCCGCAGGTGCTCCCTTCTCTCTTCAGCAGAGCACCTTTCGGCTGTTCCAGAATCTCCCCCCTCTGCAGGCCGGTATCCCCCGGATCCACAACCACGAGGGACCTGAAATACAGAAGATTTTCGACTTCAGCCAGGCTCATTCCCAGAACCAGCGCAAGCATTCTCCTGTCTGTCAGCGGATTCAATACCGGAGCATGAAATTCTATGACCCCTTCCAGCTCACCTCTCAGGAACGGCTCCAGGCCGATTTCCAGGAACTGCTTTCTATCAGAAACAGTCATTTTTTTCATGCCCTGTTTTCTCCCCAGTGAGCATCTTTCAGCAGTTCCCGCCCTACACCAATCAGATCTCCTTTTCCTTCCTGCAGCATCCGTTCCGCATCATCTATGGTTTTAATTCCTCCTGTCAGAAGAACCGGGAGCGATACCGCCCTGCGGACTTTTTCTGACATGGAAGAAAAATACCCCGCTTCCGTATGATCCGGGCGCGTATAGAAACACATGCCGCCGGAAATATCCAGCAGGTCTATGCCTGCGTCTTCCAGAATCCGCGACGCCTGTACTGCGTCTTCTTCCGTGGAGCCGCCGGGCAGGTAGTCTGCCCCTCCCAGGCGAACCGCTAAAGGCATTTCCGGCCCAATGGCTGCCCGCACTGCCGCGACCGTTTCAAGGAGAAACCGCATTCTGTTTTCCAGGCTTCCCCCGTATTCATCCGTCCTCAGATTGGTCATCGGCGAATAAAACTGGTTCAGCAGGTAAGAATGCGCACAGTGAATTTCTATACCATCGTAACCCGCCTTGACACCGCGAAGCGCCGCATCCACGTAAGCCTGCTCCAGTGCTTTGATTTCCGGCACGGTGAGAGGTTTCGGAAGCGGCTTGTCTTTGACCAGCGGAACTGTCACAGCACTGGCAGAAACCAGCGTTCCTATTCCGTTGCTGCCTGCATGATTGATCTGCAGAAAAACCCGGCTGCCGCAGGCATGGATGGCTTTGACCAGTCTCTTATGCCCCGGTGTCATCTCATCGGAAGCCAGAGACAGCTGGTTGACAGATGCCTCCCCGCCTCTCTGAATATAGCTGTGTTCTATGATGATAAGTCCCGGCTGACTGTAAGCAGCACGATCCCGGTAATAATCCACAAGCTCGTCTGTTACATATCCTCCGGTCGCTTTTCCGGTCCGCATGGGCGGCATCACCAGCCTGTTCTTTATCTGCACTGAACCAATCATTACCGGTGTATCCAGCATAGTCTCTGACCTCCCTCCTGTGCGTTTACAGCAGCCCGCTGTTTACTTCGGCGTAATCTTCCGGAGCAGACAGCGGGCTGTTTGTATGAACAAAAATGACTGTTTTCAATGAAATTCCGATGGCTGATTATTTTTTGAAAATACCCAGAATAGTATCCAGAATACCTGCTCCTCCCTGAGCTGCTTCTTCCGTTTTTTCGGCCGCCATACCGGCTGCGCCGCCCAGAGCACCAGCTGCACCACCCAGCAGGGAAGTGAGATCCAGGCCGCCCATCAGACCATTCAGACTGGAGAGGTCCAGGCCGGGGGTATCCCCTGTCGCGCTGGTCATTGAAGACATTCCACTCATCAGAGCCGGAGCCAGGTTGGAAAGCAGACTGGTGACCTGGGAGAAGTCCAGTCCGCTGTTACTGGCCAGTTCCTGCGTAACCTGCTGCTGATTCGCGCCAAGAATATGTCCGATAATCTTTCCACCGTCTACTGCATCCGCTTCCTTCAGCTGAAGGGCGACTGGTTTATCGGAAACGTGGTTTGAAAGAGCTGTCAGCAGAGAGGCAGCTCCGTCCTCGGAAGAGGCATTCCCCTTCAGTGCTGCCAGCAGCTTGGGCAAAGCCTGAGTTACCAGCGGAAGAATGCTGTCCCCGGAAATCCCGGTATTGCCTGCAAGAGCGTTCAGGGAATCCGCAGAAGTCAACGAGCCCAGCAATGTGCTTAATACATCCATTTCTTTTCCCCTTTCATATAAAGATTCGTCCGTACACCTCTGTACAGGACTTATCAGCCGCATGGTCCAGGATTTCTCCATGCATATTTACCGGTTATCTTCCCCGGAATGGTCCGGGATTATCCTTAATATAACATAGTTATTTGTATTTTGCACTTTAATTATCCGGATTTACAGTTTTTTTTGAAAAAGAGGAACACATTCAACATTGAATTTCACACAGGTACTACATAATCCGGTGTTTTCCTGAAGGCAAGCTTGCCTTGCCGGTCCAAATCGCTTATAATTCCTTCAGCGCTCCTGTTCGACCGTCATTATATCAGACCTTCTCGTTATTCCCAAAGTCGGTAACGGACCGCACCACACTCTTTTACAGGAGGAACCACATCTATGGAAACTGAAAAGCAGAAAAAGAAGATGCGCTGGTGGAAAATTCCCCTGGGAATCCTTCTCGCAGTCATCCTTATTGTCGGCGGATATGCAGCATATGTCCTTCTAACCTACAACCGGATCGAGGACAACCAGACACTGGAAGTGCAGGGAAACGCTGAAGAATCCGCTGCCGCCGGCCGGGAATATACCATTGTATCCTATAACATCGGATTCGGAGCGTATACGGCGGATTTCACTTTCTTTATGGATGGCGGAAAGGAAAGCCGGGCCCGTTCCAGAGAAAGCGTTCTGGAATGCGTAAACGGGACATCCGAAACTGCTTTGTCCTACTCCCCCGACTTTGTACTGTTCCAGGAAGTGGATACGGATTCCACCCGGAGCCACCATGTTGACCAGGCGTCACTCATCACGGATCTTTTCGGTGCTTCCGGCAGCTTTGACCATGTCTTTGCGCAGAACTACCATTCCGCCTATCTGATGGTTCCCCCGCTGGAACCTCACGGTGCTTCCAATTCCGGTCTGCTGACCCTCAGCCGTGCTGATATTTCCTCCTCTCTGCGGAGAAGCCTTCCGATCGCCACCGGTTTTAAAAAGCTGCTGGATCTGGACCGCTGTTACAGCATTTCCCGGATCCCGGTGGACAATGGAAAAGAACTGGTGCTGATCAACCTGCACACCTCTGCTTATGGTACAGACGCTTCTCAGGGCAACGCTCAGATGGAGATGCTTTTTGCCGATATGAAAGCAGAGTATGACAAGGGCAATTATGTAATCTGCGGCGGAGATTTCAATCATGATTTCACCGGTGATTCCGTCCAGTATTTCAATCCCGGAACGCAGGATATTTTCAGCTGGTGCCAGCCATTCCCTGAAGACATTATCCCGGATGGTTTCACACGATGCATGGATTATGCAGACGGAATGGTTTCTACTTCGCGCAATACGGATATCCCCTACTCGGAAGAAAGTTTTGTCGTTATTCTGGACGGTTTTGTCGTCTCAGATAATGTAACCTGCCGGTATGTACAGAACATAGATACCGGGTATCAGTACACCGACCACAATCCTGTCGTCATGAAATTCACACTGAATCCCTGATTCAGATAGGCTTACTGCTTTATATCATGATAACACAAACAGTTCAAGATAAAGCCCGCCGCCTGCATCCTGAATAAACTCCGGAGCAGACAGCGGGCTTTGATTTTGTTTTGAGAAAATAATCAATACAGATCAAACTGATGCCACAAGTCGTAAGAAGTATGCTCGGTGCTTCCGTCCTCGCCTTCCTTCCTCATGGTGCCGTAATACCTTCCGTCCACGATGGCAAACGCATGATCCCCTTTGGTGATAATGATGGTAGAGGGGTATCCCAGTTCAAAGCCGATCACACCCATACAGCAGGCAAAGCCATAGCAGTCGCCTTTCAGCGCATTCTCAAAAACTTCCAGAGAATAGACAAAAGGCCATTCCGCCGTTGTAAAATCGTAATGAGACATCGGATATACGTCAAAATCCAGATAGGCTGTCAGATAATTGAAGCACTTTCTGAACTTCTCTTCGTTGGAGTCCTCTTCCTTCGAATGATCGCGGATGAACTGGCGGGCAGCTTCCCGGCTGTTTTCAACCACAGGCAGATCGGCGATGGCTTCATAGCTTTTCACCTGCTCATTGGCATCCGCATTCTCTTTCTGATAATCCAGCAGACCGCCGGTCAGGCACTCTTCATCGTTCAGTTTCTGATCCCCTGAGCCATCGGCCGCTTCCTTGTTCATCGCAATCTGTGCTGCTTCTTCTTTGTCCTTCGTCAGGTAAGCACGCAGTACATAGCCTTTCTGCCCGGTATACTCAATCTGGACATAATCTCCTTCGGTGAAGGCAATAAGCTGGACCTCTGTATTGATCGGAACCACTGTCACCTTGTCGGATTCCTTAGAAGCCTCAGCACGCACGACCAGCTTCTCAGCCGTATAAACCGCAGCCGGGAGATCCTTTTCTTCCGGAAGACCTGCTTTAGGAAGGGCTGCTGCTTCCTGTCCGGCAGCCTGGGTCGTTTCTTCATGCAGTACAGCGCCAAGACCGGCGAAAGCATCCACTTTCACGGAAGGCGCAGCACAGCAGACCAGAGCTGCGATGGCCATACACATCATCCATTTTTTCTTCATATCAATACTTCCTTTTTGAATTGTGAAATCAATTACTTTTTTATTTCTGCGACAACAGTATACGCTATAAGCGAAAATCATTCAAGTACATATTGTGAAGGTTTTCTGTATTTTCCGGGCTTTTGAAATGAAGAACCTCTGTGGAATCTATTTGTCCCGGATATCATTGTGATACCGGAAT